>JBNLGI010000183.1:0-15369 GCA_050305975.1 Sedimenticolaceae bacterium
CTCGGTGATGAAGGGCATAATAGGGTGGGTCAGGCGCAGCAGTGTTTCCAGTACACGCACCAGGGTGCGGCGGGTGCCGCGTTTGGCGGAGGCAGTGGCGTTGTCATCATTCAGAACCGGCTTGGACAACTCCAGATACCAGTCGCAGTACTCGTTCCAGGTGAACTCATAGATCGCCTGGGCGGCGTGGTCGAAGCGGTATCCATCCAGGGCGTCGGTGACTCTGGCCTCGGCCTGCTGCAGACGGGAGATGATCCAGCGGTCGGCCACCGACATCTCCACCTCTCCACCATTTTGACCGCAGTCCTCTCCTTCAGTATTCATTAATACATATCTGGCCGCATTCCAAAGCTTATTACAGAAGTTGCGGTAGCCCTCGATGCGGCCCAGGTCGAACTTGATGTCACGGCCGGTGGCGGCCAGGGCGGCGAAGGTGAAGCGCAGGGCGTCGGTGCCGAAACTGGGAATGCCGTCGGGAAACTCCTTGCGGGTCTGCTGCTCGATCTTCTTCGCCAGCTGGGGCTGCATCATGCCGCTGGTGCGCTTCTGCACCAGCTCCTCCAGGGCGATGCTGTCGATCAGGTCGATGGGGTCGAGCACGTTGCCTTTCGACTTCGACATCTTGTCGCCGTGGGAGTCGCGGATCAGACCGTGGATATAGACGTCGCGGAAGGGGACATCGCCCATGAACTTGAGCCCCATCATGATCATGCGCGCGACCCAGAAGAAGATGATGTCGAAAGCGGTGACCAGCACGCTGGTGGGGTAGAAGTCCTTCAGCCGTTCTGTCTCCTCCGGCCAGCCCAGGGTGGAGAAGGGCCAGAGCGCGGAGCTGAACCAGGTGTCGAGCACGTCCTCGTCCTGGCGCAGGGGGTAGTCGATGGCCAGGCCGTGGCGCTCGCGCACCTCGGCTTCGGAGCGACCGACGTAGACGTTGCCCTCGTCGTCGTACCAGGCGGGGATGCGGTGCCCCCACCAGATCTGGCGGCTGATGCACCAGTCCTGGATGTTGCGCATCCACTCGTAGTAGGTGTTCTTCCAGTTGTCGGGCACGAAGCGGATGCGGCCGCTCTCCACCGCCTCGATGGCGGGCTTGGCCAGGGGCGCGACCTTGACGTACCACTGGTCGGTCAGATAGGGCTCGATGACCACGCCGGAGCGGTCGCCCCGGGGCACCATCAGCTTGTGGTCCTCCACCTTCTCCAGCAGGCCGGCGGCCTCCAGGTCGGCGACGATCGCCTTGCGGGCATCGTAGCGGTCCATGCCGACATACGGGGTCGGAATCAGTTCGTCCTCGCTCTCCTCGTTGGCGCGAAGGGCGGCGTCGACCGTGAAAATGTTGATGAGTCCGCCGTGGATCTGCTCGCTGATGGCGAGTTCGTCCCGGTGGCGCAGCCACACCGCGTAGTCGTTGAAATCGTGGGCCGGGGTGATCTTCACGCAGCCGGTGCCGAACTCGGGATCGACGTGCTCCTCGTCGGCGATGATGGGGATGCGACGACCGGTGAGCGGCAGCTCCAGCAGCTCGCCGATCAGGTGCTTGTAACGCTCGTCGTGGGGATTCACCGCCACCGCGCAGTCGCCGAGCAGGGTCTCCGGGCGGGTGGTGGCGACCGTCAGGTGGCCCTGGCCGTTGCTCAGGGGGTAGCGCATGTGCCACATGTGGCCATACTCCTCCTCGTTGAGCACCTCCAGGTCGGAGACCGCGGTGTGCAGCTTGGGATCCCAGTTGACCAGCCGCTTGCCGCGGTAGATCAGGCCCTCCTCGTAGAGGCGCACGAAGACCTCCTTGACCGCTTCCGACAGGCCCGCGTCCATGGTGAAGCGTTCGTGCTGCCAGTCCAGCGAGGAGCCGAGGCGGCGCAGCTGGCGGGTGATGTTGCCGCCGGACTCGCCCTTCCACTCCCAGACCCGTTCAATGAAGGCATCGCGGCCCAGGTCGTGGCGGCTCTTTCCTTCAGCCTCAAGCTGGCGCTCCACCACCATCTGGGTGGCGATGCCGGCATGGTCGGATCCCGGCTGCCAGAGTGTCTTCTCTCCCTTCATGCGATGGTAGCGGATCAGGCTGTCCATGATGGTGTTGTTGAAACCATGGCCCATGTGCAGGCTGCCGGTGACGTTGGGCGGCGGGATCATGATGCAGTAGGCGGCGCCACCTTCGGGGTTCGGTGCGAAGTAGCCGCGCTCCTCCCAGGTTCGGTACCAGTGTTGTTCGATGACGTGAGGGTCGTAGGTCTTTTCCATGGGTCTCTATAAAGGGTTCGGCAGCAAAAGGGGCTCATTATACTTGGTTGAACAAGCGAACGAAAAAATCTGTACGGGGTGATCTCGGACGAGGCCGTTGAAGGGTCAAACCCACAGCAGCGACTGATCAGCACGAGGTACGGCAATCGGTATGGCGAGACACTCTTTGTCACCTGATCACCCACCATGATCAGCCATACGGTGGTGGGTGCGGGAATCGAGCAGTGATTTAAAAATTTTAAGTTTTTGTTGAGGTGCTCGCTGCGCTCACGGGCTACGATTCCCCTCTCCCTGGCCCTCTCCCGCGAGGGGAGAGGGGACCCATCGATCGAGAGCCGAAACGAACAAACCGCTTGATTCCACGATCCGAGAGGAAGCGCGCGATGCGCTCGAAAAGCGCTTCCCCTCTCCCCTTGCGGGAGAGGGCCAGGGAGAGGGGGCTATAAAGAACCCTGAGCGAAGCGAACACAACCACTCAACTTGCAAACTCACGATGCTCTGGTTCAGGGCGGGTGGCCAGATCAATAACTTGCTGATCCGCAACTTGTTAATATACATGATAAATATTCAGCCTAATCGAAATCAGATACATCACTATGAATCGATAATTTGGGCAATATTTCCCTATTTTTTGTGGATGTTTTCACAGTCCCGGGTAGGAAATTAAGTCATCATTCGTGCCGGCAGGGCATAACCGGAAATGAACGCGTTAGGCTGACATCCGCTTTCTCAACCGCGCGGTAAGCGCAGGGGTATCCCGGAAACCAATGCCGGAAGGGGACGGATTTCAGGCTCACGCCTTATCTTCGGTCATGGTCACGAAGGAACCTCGAAATAGATCAAACGATGCGATCAAAGAGACAAGGATGTTTGGTGCTAGCTAGGAAGAGTCGTGCTGCTCTCCTGGGTGTGAACGAGGCAAACGCCAAATCGTCAACGCCACAATCCTCATTTCATTTTGCTCAAACAACCTCTATCTCCTGTTACCGGTGTGCCAGGCAGACACCTGCGAAGCGGCGTGCCACAACAACTCGGCTGACAGCAAGGCCTATGTCAACAGGGATTAAACGTATTTTTGTCCGCTCCGCCGTTGCAGCGTCGCCGACCTCGGTCGACGCGGCCAATGACGAATATTTTGCCGTGAGTACAGATCTCAGTCTGGCGGGTGAATCTGAACATCAGATACGCGCTGACACTGTTTCTGTCATGAGTACATGCAAGTTATGAAGCTCACGAAATCGATCCGCAACCATGCCGGCACACTGTTTTCATGTCTGTTTGCGTGCTTTCTGATGTTGCAAATTGCAGGCTGTGGTGGTGGAAGCAGCGACGATTCAGGCACCACCACCAATACCGACATCAATACGGGTTCGGATGGCGGTAGCGGCGGCACCGATGGTGGCAGTAGCGGCACCGATGGTGGCAGTGGCAGTACCGATGGTGGCAGTGGCAGTACCGATGGCGATAGTGGAACGCCATCGGATGATGAGGTTTTTGTCGATTTTCTTGCCAAAACGGGTCCCATCATTGCCGCTCGGGTCGGTGAGGTGGTGACGCTGGATGGCAGTTCGTCCTGGAGCTCGTCGACCGAGCCCTTGAGTTATAGCTGGACGTTTTCCTACAAACCAGACAACAGCACCGCCGAGCTGCGGGACAACACAACGGCGACTCCCAGTTTCGTCGCGGACGTAAAAGGCATCTATACCGTTCAGTTGATCGTAAGCGCCGAAGGTCAATACAGTCAGCGTAGCGTTAACTCCGTTATCGTTACCAATGATGGGGAACGCCCAACAGGGCCCTTCAATCATCAGGGGCTGTCGTCCAACTGCGCGCTTTGTCACAGTGGCGAATTTGAAGAGATACCAGAGAAATCACCGAATCACCTGGCAACCAGCAATACCTGTCAGGCGTGTCACTCTCCCTTGGGGTTTTCCGCGGTCTTCTCGGTCGATCATCAGGAGGTCTTTGGCGTCTGCAGCGAGTGCCACAATGGGGTTCTGGCCATAGGAAAGTCAGCGTTTCATGTCGCGACGACCCAGGCCTGCGATGACTGCCACAATACCGATCACTTCCTGGATCGCCTGCCCGGTGGCGGCTTCGATCATAGCGCCAATATCGGCTCCTGCACTCGATGCCACAACGGAACGACGGCCACGGGAAAGGACACGGGGCACATCGTTTCCGATAAAGAGTGCGGTTTCTGTCACACGACGAATGGATTCCTGCCCGCGCATGTCGACCACAGCAACATAACGGCTGGCTGTTTCAGTTGTCACAACGGCGTTGGCGCGACGGGACAGACGCAGGACCATCCCGTGTCGGACGTGGATTGCGTGGTGTGCCATAGCGTCAAGACGTTTGACACGGGCGGTCTCTTCGACCATTCGGTGCTCGATTCCCTAACCCAGCCCTGCGCCTCCTGCCACAATGGAACCACGGCAACCGGCATGGTGACGGATCATCCGGCGATCATCTCCGACTGTAGCGCGTGCCATAGTACGGCGAGCTTTGCCGGTGCATTTGTCGACCATACGTCGGACCTGGTGACCGGGGAACGTTGCGATTCCTGCCACAACGGTACCAACGCGCTCGGCAAGTCGATCAACCATATGCCAACGAGCGAAGATTGCGCCGCCTGTCACACGCCCGGCACCTTCAGCAGCGGTGTCTTCGATCACGCCGGCGTAGTCAGCGACTGTACCGCGTGCCACGACAGCGTCATCAGCGTCGGGATGCCCATCATTCACCTGCCGACGACCCAGGACTGTTCCTTTTGCCACAACACGACAGGGTTCTCCCCGGCGCTCTTCGATCACGCAGGCATCGTGGATGACTGCGCATCGTGCCATGACGGCGGGATCAGTGTCGGCAAGCCGGCCAATCACCTGCCGACTGCTGAGGACTGTTCGTCATGTCACCGCACGGACTTGTTCGATTCCTTTGCCGGGATAAGTTTCGATCACGCAGGCATAGACGGTAGTGGCTGCGCCGCATGCCACGATGGCGTTATCGCACCCGGTCGGTCCGCCGACCATATTCCGACCTTGGATGACTGTGGTGCTTGTCACGTCGACACCACGACCGGCGGCTTTGCCTCCTCGATCTTTCGCGACTCCGGCCACCGGGAGATCACCCATGGCTGCGAGGGATGCCACAACGGTCGATTCGCGATTGGCAAGGATACGGCCGCCGTGCATGTACCAACGAGCCAGGATTGCGTGCTTTGCCACACCAACACGGCGTTCACGCCATCGATATTCAAGCATTCGGGTATCACCGGTAACTGCGCTTCGTGTCACGATGGCGGCTATACGGCGCTCGGGGCTGTCGCCATGTCCGCCACGCATGTGTCAACAACCGACGATTGCGGTGTTTGCCACAACACGACCGCCTTTACCGGTGCCGTCTTCGATCATAGCGGGATCGTCAACGGCTGCGTTTCGTGTCACGATGGGGTCAGGGCGACCGGCAAGGGTCTGGGACATGTACCGACGACTGCGGATTGCAGCACCTGCCATGTCACCGGCAGCTTTGCCACAGCCGTGTTCAATCATACGGGGATAGTCGACAACTGTGCGTCCTGTCATAACGGAGTTACGGCAACCGGCAAGCCATTGATGCATATTCCGACGACACAGGATTGTGCGGCCTGCCACAACCCGAGCGCATTTGCCGGCGCCCGATTCGATCACCAAGGCACGCTCGACAACTGCTCCCGGTGCCACGACGGCAATCTCGCCATGGGCAAGGGCAGCAATCACGTGCCAACCAACGGTGATTGCAGTCAATGCCATGTCACCACGGGTTTCGTGCCGGCAACCTTCAATCACTTTGGGATTGTCGATAACTGCCAGTCATGCCACAACGGCGTGTTTGCCAAGGGCAAACCGCCCGCGCACGTACAGACCAACCAGGACTGCGGTGTATGCCACGGGACCGGCAGTTTTGTCGGAGCCGGGGTTGATCATGCCGGCATCTTCGACAACTGCGACTCCTGCCATGGCGTGTCAGCAATCGGCAAACCCCAGGGCCATCTTCCCACCGCCCTGGGATGCCAGGTCTGCCATAGCACCACCCGCTTTGCCGGCGCCACCTTCGATCACCAGGGCGTCGGCGGAAACTGCGTCACCTGTCACGATGGCAGTTACACCGCCGCCGGGGCCAGAGGAAAGCCTGTAACGCATATTCCCACAGCTGAAGATTGTGTCTTCTGTCATAACACCTCCAGCTTCGCGGGGGCGCTCTTCGACCATGCCGGCATCGTCGACAACTGCGCATCCTGTCACAATGGCGTGGTGGCCGTCGGAAAAACGCCGAGCCACATCGCGACCAGCAATACCTGTCAGGCCTGCCACGCCTATGCGGATTTCAGTGCGGTCCCGGCTGTCGATCATAAGGAGGTCTTCGGGGATTGCAGCGAATGCCACAACGGCGTAGTGGCCATCGGTAAATCCGAATACCATGTCGCGACGACCCAGGAGTGCGATGATTGCCACAATACCGATCACTTCCTGGATCGCCTGCCGGACGGCAGCTATGACCACACCGGTATTACCGGTGGCTGCTCCAAGTGCCACAATGGCTCGACGGCCCCGGGCAAGGATGAGGGGCATATTGAAACTGAAAGCGAGTGCAATTACTGTCATAAAACAGATGCATTCCTGCCGGCAAATGTCGATCACAGCAACATAACGGATAGCTGTGTCACCTGTCACAACGGCGTTGACGCGACAGGCCAGACACAGAACCATCCCGTGACGAACGTGGATTGCGTGGTGTGTCATAGCGTCAAGACGTTCGACCTGGGCGGTATCTTCGACCATTCGGTCCTCGATTCCGTAACCCAGCCCTGCGCCTCCTGCCACAATGGAACCACGGCAACCGGCATGGTGACGAATCATCCGGTGACCACCGAGGACTGTGGCGCGTGCCATAACACGGTGAGCTTTGCCGGTGCATTTGTCGACCATACGACGGACGTGGTGACCAGCGTACGCTGCGATTCCTGCCACAACGGGACCAATGCGCCCGGCAAGTCGGTCAACCATATGCCAACGAGCGAAGATTGCGCCGCGTGTCACACGCCCGGCACATTCACCAGCGGTGTCTTCGATCACGCCGGCGTCGTCAGCGATTGTGCCCTGTGCCACGACAACGTCATCAGCGTCGGGAAACTCATCACCCATCTGCCGACGACCGAGGACTGTTCCGTCTGCCATGACACGACCGGATTCTCACCGGCGTTCTTCGCGCACACCGGCATCTTCGATAACTGCGCATCGTGCCATGACGGCGAGATCAGTCTCGGCAAGCCGGCCAATCACCTGCCGACTACCGAAGACTGTTCGTCATGTCACCGCACGGACTTGTTCGATTCCTTTGCCGGCATCAGCTTCAATCATGTCGGTATAGACAGCAGCAACTGCGCCGCTTGCCATGATGGAGACATCGCGATCGGCAAGGCTCAGAATCATATTCCGACTCAGGATGATTGCAGCCTGTGTCACATCGACATCAATCAAGGCGGTTTTGCCTCGTCGACTTTCCTCAGTCTTGTCCATCCCGGCATCAGCCGTGGCTGCGAGGGCTGTCACGACGGTCAATTCGCCATGGGCAAGAGTGCGGCCTTGTTGCATGTGCCAACGACCCAGGACTGCGAAAATTGCCACACCACGTCTGCGTTCTATCCATCGACATTCGCGCATTCCGGTATCAGCGGTAATTGTGTCTCGTGCCACGATGGCGCTTACGATGCAATCGGTGCTCTTGCGAAGCCGTCTGCGCATATCGTCACCAGCGCGGATTGCGGTGCATGTCATGGCACGGCCAGTTTCACCGGAGCGGTTTTCGATCATACCGGTATAGTCAGCAACTGTGGGTCCTGCCACGATGGTGTCAAGGCGGTCGGAAAGCACGCCGATCATGTTCCGACAACCGCTGATTGCAGTGTCTGTCACGTACCCGGCAGTTTTGCCACAGCGGTCTATGATCATACGGGGGTTGTTGGCAACTGCGCTTCTTGTCACGATGGGCAAACGGCGACAGGCATGTCATCGACCCATGTTCCGACCACTGAGGACTGCTCTGTTTGTCACAATACGGATGCTTTTGTCGGCGCCGGTTTCAATCATCAAGGCATTACGAACAACTGCGCTTCATGCCACGATGGCAGCACGGCCGGTGGCAAGCCGAGCAATCACGTGCCGACCAATGCGGACTGCAGCGAGTGCCACCTGACGACCGGATTCCTGCCTGCGACCTTTGATCACGCTGGCATCGTTGACAATTGTCAGTCTTGTCACGACGGTGTGTTTGCCCGAGGCAAGACTCCCGGGCATGTCGTTACCGATCAGGATTGCGGCGTATGCCATGGCACCAGCGGATTCGCCGGTGCAGTTTTCGATCACACCGGCCTCGTGGATAGCTGTCAGTTCTGCCATGGGGTGACGGCCAGGGGCAAGACGCCGGATCATGTGCCTACTGCTCTGGATTGCCACTTTTGCCATACGACGGCGACTTTCGTGGGCGGCAGTTTCGATCATCAGGGAATCACCGGCAATTGCGCTTCATGTCACAACGGTACAACCGCGATCGGCATGTCGTCGACACATTTCTCGACGACTCAGGAGTGCAACGACTGTCATTCGACGCAACAGTGGTCGCCCATCGATTTCACCCATTCGGTGAACAGCGACTACCCGGGCGACCATAATTCGAGGGTGACCTGTAGAAATTGCCACACAGACAATAGTGAGACGATCACATATCCTTCACCCTGGTACGTGCCATATTGCGCGGCCTGCCATGAAAGAGACTATGATGCCGGTGAACACCGCGGAACGCTTTCGGACAACAAGAACTGTGGAAGTTCGCGATGTCACAGTGTCAGTGACAGAAATTGGGATTGAACGGAATCTGAAACGCATCCGGATGAAAATACCGAACGGCATAGGAATGACATCGGTATGTCCCGGGCTTGCTGACCCGAATGACACTTTTTCAAGCTGGGATACACCGTCATCCCGGCGAAAGCCGGGATCCAGGAAGCTTCGTGGCGGCTGACTTTCTGGATTATTCGCTTCGCTCACCCTTTAGGCCGACTTTCAGTCGTTCAACGCGCTTTGCGTGTTTGTTCGGCTTTTGCCGGAATGACGAAAACCCTGAAATTCGTCATATGTAAGTGCCATTCTCCTGCGACACCAATGCCATTGAAGTCCGCGCAAGTGCCGGATCGTTGCGATTCCACACCCTGTGCCAATGCCTGGCGGAATTGGCTAGCATTATTGAATGTGCGATGGTGCATAAGATTCTCCGAAGACGCTGTCACGCCGGGTCGGACCCGACGCGCGCACCTGGCCGGGTGAATTCATCGGGACGCCGGAAAGAAATAGCCCACACGATGTCAGTTTCGATGCGGGCGGGGTGGGGGGTCTTCGATTTCCGGCAAAGCCGGTTTGTTGTTATTCGATCACTGCTTCGATGCCTGTTGGCGGCGTCAGGCCGTCACTGTACGGGCGGGTGTCTCTGGGAACGGATGTGCCGATGATCCGCCTGTCGCCTCCTTTGACCGGGTCGTTGCCCTATCGGGTACCGGTTCTTTCTGATGGTAGGGAGGTCGTACGTTTTTCCCATGGATCCCTATATTGGTTCAGCAACGAAAAGGGACTATGAATATACTCAGATTACTAACTATCATACGTATGTCTACCACATGAATCCGAGACAAACGGGTAATCAAAACCCGACTACAATCAGGGAATATGGGCAGGGGCTCATGGAACCTGCCAGGAAGGCGGTGTGTCCCACCCTCAGCGTTGGTATTCATTAACAAGATCAGATCAATTCGTCACCCCGATCGAAGCGCAACTCGGAATTGAATCCCGTTCCGGATCCCTCCGGTGCCGATGGTTTCGATGGTTTCGATGGTTTCGATGGCGACAGATTGATGGGATTTTGATTCCTAACTTAAAAATGAAAAAGATTGTTTATAAGGAGCAGAGAAGCCGATGAGCGACAAACGACATGTCTATGCATTTCACGAGGGAGACGGCAAGAACAAACAGCTGCTGGGCGGCAAGGGGGCCAACCTCTGCGAAATGACTCAGTTCGGCCTCAACGTGCCGCCGGGCTTCGTCATCTCCACCGAGGCGTGTCTCGACTACCTGGCCAGCGAGTCGAAGGCGCTGCCGGCCGAAATCATGGATGACGTGCGCAAGCACATGGCCGAGGTGGAGAAGGCTACCGGCAAGGGCTTCGGCGACGCGGCCAATCCGCTGTTGGTCTCGGTACGCTCCGGCTCCGCCATGTCGATGCCCGGCATGATGGACACCATCCTCAATCTGGGCCTCAACAGCCAGACTCTCAAAGGCGTCATCGAACAGACCGGCGACGAGCGCTTCGGCTACGACGCCTACCGCCGCTTCATCCAGCTCTTCGGCAAGGTCGCCCTGGGGGTGCCCGACGAGCGCTTCGACGAGGAGTTCGAGGCGGTCAAGCAGAATGCAAACGTGACCGAGGACGTGGGTCTCTCGGCGAAGGATCTGAAGGAGATCAGCGAACGCTTTCTGCGGGTCTTCGAGGACCACACCGGAAGGCCCTTTCCGGAAGATCCCTACCAGCAGCTGGAGATCGCCATCAAGGCGGTGTTCGGCTCCTGGATGGGCAAGCGCGCGGTCGATTACCGGCGCCAGTTCAACATCACCCCCGACATGGCCAACGGCACCGCGGTCAACGTCTGCACCATGGTCTTCGGCAACCGGGGCAACGACTCCGCCACCGGTGTGGCCTTCACCCGTAATCCGGCCACCGGCGAGAACAAGCTGTTCGGCGAATACCTGGTCAACGCCCAGGGCGAAGACGTGGTGGCCGGTATCCGCACCCCCAAGCCGATCGCCCGCCTGGCCGACGAGATGCCGGAGATGGCGAAGCAGCTCGAAGAGCTGCGCCAGAACCTGGAGACCCACTACAAGGAGATTCAGGACTTCGAGTTCACCATCGAGCGCGGCACCCTTTACTGTCTGCAGACCCGCAACGGCAAGATGAACGCCACCGCCATGGTGCGCACCTCGGTGGAGATGGTGGAGGAGGGGCTGATCAGCAAGGAGCAGGCGCTGCTGCGCATCGATCCCACCTATCTGGAGCAGATGCTCTATCCTCGTCTCGACAGCGGTTTCAAGGGCGAACCGGTGGCTCAGGGGCTGCCGGCCTCGCCGGGCGCGGCCAGCGGCATCGCGGTGTTCGACGCCGACCGCGCCGAGCTGATGGGCAAGACCCAGGGGCTCAAGGTGATCCTGGTGCGCGAGGAGACCAAGCCGGAGGATATCCACGGCTTCTTCGCCGCCCAGGGCATACTCACCAGCCGCGGCGGCAAGACCTCCCACGCGGCGGTGGTGGCCCGCGGCATGGGCAAGCCCTGCGTGGCCGGCGCCGAGGGCATCAGCGTCGACGTGCAGCGGCGCGAGGCGCTGGCCCAGGGCACCCTGATCCGCGAGGGCGACATGATCACCATCGACGGCAGCAGCGGCAACGTCTACCTGGGCGAGATCCCGATGGTGGAGCCCGATTTCACCGAGGAGCTCAACCGCCTGCTGCGCTGGGCCGACGAGGCCGCCTACCTGCGGGTGATGGCCAACGCCGATACCGCCATCGACGCCGGCCGGGCGTTGAAGTACGGCGCCATGGGCATCGGCCTCTGCCGTACCGAGCGTATGTTCAATGCGGTCGACCGGCTGCCGGTGGTGATCGAGATGATCGTGGCCGAAACCCCGGCCCAGCGCCAGGCGGCGCTGGACAAGCTGCTGCCGATGCAGCGGGGCGATTTCAAGGCGATCCTGGAGGTGATGGCGCCCAAGCCGGTCACCATCCGCCTGCTCGATCCGCCGATCCACGAGTTCCTGCCCACCGAGTCGCAGTTGCTGAACGATCTGGAGGAGCTCAAACACCTGCGCAACTCGGTACGCGGCATGAATGTGCTGGCCGGCAGTCTGATGCTGCTGGAAGAGCCGGCCCGGGCCAAGGCCGAGGCCGAGGAGCTGCGCCACCTGGTGGACGAGAGCCTGGTGGAGCAGGCGATCGAGAAGAAGGAGGCGATGCTGCGCAAGGTGCGGGCCCTGACCGAGACCAACCCGATGCTGGGTCATCGCGGCGTGCGTCTCGGTATCACCTTCCCCGAGATCTACGGCATGCAGATCCGCGCCATCCTGGAGGCCGCCGCCGAGTGCGCGGCCAAGGACCTGGAGGTCCACCCCCAGATCATGGTGCCCCAGGTCTGCACCGCCGAGGAGTTGAAGCTGGTAAAGAAAATGGTCGACCAGATCCGCGACGAGGTGGAGGCGAAGTCGGGCCACAAACTCAACTTCCGCTTCGGCACCATGATCGAGGTGGTGCGCGCCTGCATGCGGGCGGAGTCGCTGGTGGAGCAGGCGGAGTTCTTCTCCTTCGGCACCAACGACCTGACCCAAGCCACCTTCTCCTTCTCCCGCGAGGATGCGGAGAACAAGTTCCTGCCCATGTACAACCAGAACGGCATCCTCAAGGACAACCCCTTCGAGGTGCTCGACGAAAAGGGTGTCGGCAAGCTGATGGGACTGGCGGTGGAGTGGGGCCGCAGCATCAAGCCCGACCTCAGCGTCGGCATCTGCGGCGAGCACGGCGGCCACCCCAGCTCCATCGCCTTCTGCCACAAGGTGGGACTCAACTATGTCTCCTGCTCCGCGCCGCGGGTGCCGGTGGCGAGGCTGGCGGCGGCCCATGCGGCGTTGAAGCAGTAGCGTCCTTGGTGCGGTCAGCCGCACCCGGCGAGAGTGGTTGTCTCATCGGAGCTTTCGGTGGGGCAGGGCCCCACCCTACATGAATAGAACGGTAGGGTGGGGCCCTGCCCCACCGTTATCTCTGCAACCCGCAGGCACTCCGGGATGAGAGGCTCCGTGGAGGCTGAACACGGCTGCCGGTCAGGGTGCAGCCAGCGCCTCCTGAATGGCGTCCAACGAAGGCCGCGCTTGGGCCCGGGTCAACGTGCTGGCGGCGAACAGGGACATGGGGCCCCAATGTCCCACGTAGACATCCGGCGCCCAGGGTCGGATTCCCGAAACACCATGCCGCTTGCCCCAGTCGACGAGATCCCTGAGCAGGTCGGCCTGTCCCTGTACGGAGATCGGATAGCCGGGCACTTCGTAATTCCATGTCTGATAGGGACCGGAACTCATGGGTTCGGCGGGGTAGGCATACTCGGCGATGAATACCGGCGTGTCGGGGAATGCGGCCTGCACCGCGCCGACAGCGCCCTTGAATGCTTCGAATCGACCTTCGGGTGGACCGGCGTTGGAACTGGGATAGAAGGAGAAGCCGATTTCGTCGACCACGAATCCGCCATCAGCCATGGCTTGATAGAAGGCGACCGCGAAATCCCCACCCAGCGCGGCGGTGATGTGGGTGCTGATGCGGGCCGCCGGATCCACCTCCCTGATCCCGGCCGCCACCGCCGCCATCAGACGCCCCTGGTGGGGCCAGAGATGGGTCTGCAGCCAGGCGATGCGGGCGACGCTGCTCATGGCGTGCAGCGAGGTGACGCTTTCGGTGCCGATCACCCGGTCCACGCCATCGGGCGACCGATACCAGCCGCTGCCGCCCTCCAGGATGTCGCAGGTGGAGTCGATCATGGGCTGCGGGGCAACCCCTGCGGTGCCGAAGCCGACCTCGTTGCCGATATCCCAGATCCTGACGCTGACGCCGGAGGCCAGGATCTCCTCTGCGGCGAGCCTGCCGTAGGTTCTCAGCGCGGGCACCATCTGATCCACCGTCAGGGTTTCCCAGGGACCCGGCAGGCTGATCTCCGGATACTCTGAGAAGTCGGGGGCTGTCTGACAGGAGTGGTCGCCGTAGCTGCCGAACAGTCCCAACTCGGGATTCAACGGCAAGGGGACGCTGGCGGCCAGTTGGGCGCGGGCGACACCCCGGGTCAGGGAGCGGTCCTCGCCGATCGCGGAGGGCGCGCGCTCGGTCGAGATACGGGCAAACACTTCATTTCCGCCGTGCCGGATGAACATTCGGGTCAACTCGGATGGGTTGCTTGCGGTGGTTTGGCCGTCGTCCAGCAGGAGGCCGACATCGAACAGCAACTCGGAATAGGGGCTCACACTGAGTGCGACCCGAAATGAAGGCTGACTCTCCTCGGCGGTGGGCTCCGAACCACCACCACACCCGCCGTTGAATGGGGCAATGGCCAGGAGGGCAATGGCAGCCGACCTGACAAAGCCGCAGTGGACCGACCGGCGAGGCGCCGAATCCCATTGAGCTCGATATGTGGCTGCGCTCTTCCGCATGAACCTGCGACTCCTTTTGCCTTGTTCTGGCATGATCCAACAGGGTTTTGTTAGCGCGTTGCAGACAGGGAGTCAAACCGAAACGGTGGGAATGCGACCTGGCCGATGAGACAGACGACGCCGGTACGGGGTTGTCGGGGAGCCGGGTTCCGGATGATGAAAATTCCGGTGCGACAAGCCGCACCCTACACTGATGGCAACACATAGGGTGCGGCTTGCCGCACCGTCGCAAACGGGGGAGTCCATTCGACCTGGCAATAAGGTGGGCTGATCAGGTGCAAGTCTCGGCGCCAAAGGAATGGACCGGCCGGTCGATACAGACCTGTAAGAACGCTGGAGCGGCTAAGACGATTACCCGTCAACGGGGAAAGGTTGTGGACGCCAGGTCGCTCTTGCTTGACCATGCAGACTCCTTCGACAGACGTAACAAGGAGGTTTAATGACGGACTCGGCCAAACCCACCGCCGGAAAAATACTTGAAAAGCTGCTGGAACAGTGGCAACAGGCGATCATTGCCAAACCGCAAAGTCTGCGCTTGGCGGCGATCAGCCTGTTGTGCCGCGGTCATCTTCTACTCGAGGATGTGCCGGGTCTGGGCAAGACGACCCTGGCCAAATCGCTGGCGAAGAGTCTGGATCTCGATTTCAAGCGGATTCAGTGCACACCCGACCTGTTGCCTGCGGACATCACAGGTATCTCCGTGTTCGATCAGAAGTCGCAGAGTTTTCGCTTTCTGCCCGGTCCGGTGTTCACCAACATCCTGTTGGCCGACGAGATCAATCGCACCTCGCCCAGAACCCAGTCG
>JBNLGI010000184.1:0-5692 GCA_050305975.1 Sedimenticolaceae bacterium
TGAGATTTGAGGGAAGCTGCTCCTAGTACGAGAGGACCGGAGTGGACGTATCTCTGGTGTTCCGGTTGTCACGCCAGTGGCACTGCCGGGTAGCTATATACGGACAGGATAACCGCTGAAAGCATCTAAGCGGGAAGCCCCTCCCAAGATAAGATCTCACTGGACCCTTGAGGTCCCTGAAGGGCCGTTGAAGACTACAACGTTGATAGGCTGGGTGTGGAAGCACAGTAATGTGTGAAGCTAACCAGTACTAATTGCCCGTGAGGCTTGACCATATAACACCCAAGAGTTTTTGGGTCGGGTTCAAGCGAACGCAACCAATACCCAAATGCGATCTTACCGAATGCAGAGTCGTCTCCTTTGAGGCGACTCCACCAGTTTGCCTGGCGGCCATAGCATGTTGGAACCACCCGATCCCATCCCGAACTCGGAAGTGAAACGACTTAGCGCCGATGATAGTGTGGGGCCTCCCCATGCGAAAGTAGGACACTGCCAGGTTTTTATCCCAAAACCCCGAATTCTCGCGAATTCGGGGTTTTTTTATGTTTGCAGGTCACGCTTTGTTCTCATTGAACGTAAATCGGGTTTTTTTCTCCCCGAGATTCTTTAAACTCAGCGCATGGCTGTCACATTAATTTTGTTATTGATAGGCCTGCTGTTCGCGGGTTCTGCCTTCTTTCTTCTGTTTCGCCGCAGACGCTTGATGGCGGCCAGTATCAATGGATTCATCGGCCTTCCCTTTCTGCTGGTTGGTGGCTTCTTCAGTATGCTGTTGTTGAATCTTCAGACCTATCAGCAACTCACGCATGAAGTCACCTTGGCGGAGGTCCGGATCGGCCAACCCACCGACCAAGGCCTACCCCTGCATCTGGTCTATACCGGACATGCCGACACCTTCTTCATCAAGACGCCGCAGTGGCGACTCGACGCCAGATTCGTGAAATGGAAACCCTGGATGTCGCTGTTCGGCAAGGAGCCCATCGTCAGGCTCGAGCGACTTGAGGAGCGGGGCGTTACAGCTTCAGGCAAGGCGATCATGAATCAGTATGAGCTGGCGTCAACGCTGGCCTGGACTGACCAAATCATTTCAACTGCAACCGAGCAGTTCGGTTTCATAGACAGTGTTTTTGGCAGCTCCGTTTATATGCCGGCAGCACCTGGAGCCGAATATGTGGTAACGGCCTCGATCTCTGGGCTGGTCGCACGTCCCCTGAACAGCCCCGCGCAGAAAGCGGTGCTGGAGTGGAACAATCAATGATCCGATATACTGTCAAGCCGCTCCAGCCGGAGGCGCATCTGCTGGAAGTCCGCCTTGAGATCCCTGATCCCGGTTCAGCGCAACTCACCCTTTATCTTCCTGCCTGGATACGAGGCAGTTATATGGTGCGCGACTTTGCTCGCAATATCGTTTCACTGCATGCGTCTTGCGGTCAGCGGTCGGTTACTCCGATCAAGCTGGACAAGCAGACCTGGCGGATAGACGAACCTCTGGATGCGCCATTGATCCTGACCTATCAGGTCTATGCCTGGGATCTCTCCGTGCGTGGAACTCATGTGGACACCACGCATGCCTACTTCAACGGCCCCTGTCTCTTTCTGGGGGTACGGGGACGCGAAGCGGAACCATGCGAAGTCGAGATTCAGAGACCGGAAGGAGCGCGCTATGCCGACTGGAAGCTGGCCGTATCGATGCCGCCGCTGGAAGTCGATGGCAAGGGCTTTGGGCGCTATCGGCTGTCCGACTACGAGACCCTGCTCGACCACCCGGTGGAGATGAGCGATTTCAGCGTGGGCGAATTCCGGGTTGGGGATGTGCCTCATCGGTTCGTGATCTCCGGACGTCACACTGCCGATCTCGGGCGAATTTGCCGGGACCTCGCCAGGGTCTGCGAAGCGGAAGCTGCGTTGTTCGGCGAACTGCCGGTCGAGGAGTATCTGTTCCTGCTCTGGGTGGTGGGCAGCGGCTACGGCGGACTGGAGCACAAGAATTCCACCAGTTTGATGATCGGTCGCGACAGCCTGCCGGTAGCGACGGTGACCGAAATGACGCCGGCCTATCGCCGCCTGCTGGGTCTCTGCAGCCATGAGTATTTTCACCTCTGGAATGTAAAGCGCATCACCCCCGAAGTCTTCCTGCAGGAAGGAACGGCAAGCGAAGTCTATACGCGTCAGCTCTGGATCTTCGAAGGCGTCACCTCGTATTACGATGAGCTACTCCTACTGCGCAGCGGCGTCATCGAGATCAAGGACTATTTCGAAATGGTGGCCGAGGGGGTGACCCGGGTGATGCGTGGCAGCGGCCGACGCAAACAGACCCTCGAAGAGTCCTCCTTCGATGCCTGGACCAAGTTCTACAAACAGGACGAAAACGCGCCCAATGCCATCGTCAGCTATTACGCCAAGGGCGCGCTGGTGGGGATGTTGCTGGATCTGAACATACGCATGCGCAGCAATGGTGAGAAATCCCTGGACGATGTTATGCAGGCGCTTTGGCAGCAATACGGCAAACCTGGCGTGGGCCTGCCAGAAGGTGCGTTCGAAGGTCTGGTGGAAGCGGTGACGGGGATCGACTTCAAGACCGAGTTCGACCTGTGGGTTCGTTCCACCGATGATCTCCCCCTGGCCGAGGCGTTGGTAGAGTTCGGTGTCGAACTCCATCTGCTGCCGGCAAAGAGCGCTGCCGATCTGGGCGGTGTCGCGGACAAGCGTCCGGAAAGGGAAGCGGGCAAGCCGGTGTTGGGCGCCCGATTCGAGCAACAGCCCAATGGTGTGCTGCTGCAACAGGTTTTCGATGGCGGTGCGGCACAGGCGGCCGGACTGTCGGCGGGGGACCTCATCATCGCCATCGATGGTCTGCGTGTAGACGCAAAAGGATTGGAGAGCTATCTCTCCCAGCAGCCGGTCGACAGTCTGGTCAGTGTCCATCTGTTCCGGCGCGACGAGCTAATGGCCTTCGAGTTGAAGCCGCTGCCGGCAGCGCCGGATACCTGCACTTTCTATCTCACCCCGGAGCTCAATGAGAAGCAGCGCCGGTTACAAAACGGCTGGTTACAGCAGCATGCAAAGTGATCTTGAACTCATTCGCACCCTGGCTGACGGTGTTTTCCATTCGGGCGAGGAGTTGGGCCGATTGCTTGGTATCAGCCGCGCCGGGGTATGGAAGCGACTGCAGCCGCTGAAACGCGATTTCGGTCTCGATGTCGATGCGGTCAAGGGGCGTGGGTATCGCCTGCGCGAACCGCTGGACCTTTTCGATCGGGATGAGGTATTGGCCCATATCCCCGAAGCTGAGCGGAGGGAGGTCGATCGGCTGCATCTGCATCCGGTACTCGAATCCACTAACACCTGGTTGATGCAGCAGGGTGCCCAGGGCGAACCCTCAGGCGCTGTCTGCCTGGCCGAATACCAACTGGCCGGCAAGGGGCGTCACGGCCGGCAGTGGGTCTCACCCTTTGGGCGCAATGTCTATCTCTCCATGCTCTGGCGCTTTGAGATGCCGCCGATGCAGGTCGCCGGCCTCAGTCTGGCGGCAGCTATCGGTGTGTTGCGGGCCCTGCAGGCGTTCGGATGTGTGGATGCGTGTCTGAAGTGGCCCAACGACATCCTGTGGCGACACAGAAAACTAGCCGGTCTTCTGCTGGAAGTCTCGGGTGAGGCCGGCGGACCATCGCAGGTGGTGATTGGCGTCGGTCTCAATACCTGGTTGGGCGAGGCGGGTAACGCCATCGATCAGCCCTGGATCGATCTCGGCTCCATACCCCATGTGGAGCCGCACAGTCGAAGTCAACTGGCCGCGCGCTTGATCACGGAGCTGAGACGGGTGGCCCGGGACTATCAGTCGTATGGGCTGAGCGTCTTCATCGATGAATGGCACCGTCATGACCTGATGCTCGGCCATCAGGTGGAGGTCCGAAGCGCCACCCAGTGCCATCGCGGCGAGCATCTCGGCATTGACGCCTCAGGTGCGCTGAAGCTGCGCATCGATGAGGAGCGGCGACTGTTTCATGCCGGCGAGGTAAGTTTGCGCCGCAATGAGGAGTAACCCGATGGAGCTGTATATGGATTTCGGCAACAGCTCAGTGAAGTGGGCGAACGGCGAGGAGCTGGCACAGGAAGTCGTGCACCATTGCCCATCCGGGGATCCCGCATCCACATTGATCCAGCGATTGGAGAGAGCGAGGCGGCCTTCCCAGGTCTACCTGGCTACGGTACTGCGGCCCGAACGTTTGAGCGAACTCTCTGCCTGGATGGCATCGCATTGGCGGATCACGCCTGTCTTCGCCCGCACACGTGCCGCAGAGCTGGGTGTGATCAACGGCTACCGCAATCCCGAGCAGCTGGGAGTCGACCGCTGGCTGGGACTGTTGGCGGGACGCGCCATTTCAAAGCAAGCCTTGCTTGTCGTAGACTGTGGCACCGCAACGACCCTGGATGCCATGGATGCAGAGGGGCACCATCTTGGTGGCGCCATTCTGCCCGGGCTGGCCCTGTTAGGTCGCTGTCTACGCGCGCATACGGACCTGCCGGATTGGGAAGAAAGTGACGATATCGATGGATTTGCGACGGATACCGCAGCGGGGATCGCCTCCGGTGCTATGCTGGCGACCACATCGTGCATCGAGACCATGAGGGAGCGGTTATGTGAGGTGAGCGGCGGGAATGCCGACTGCCTCCTGACGGGAGGCTTTGCCAACCGGGTGGCGGATCACCTTACCTCGTCCTATCGTTTGGTACCCCATCTCATTCTTCAGGGACTGAGTCTTCAGGCAGGGCAGATCGACAGACAATGAAGTGGCTTTTCTACACTCTACTGGTCGCCAATCTCGGGATGTTCATCTGGCTCTTTCCGCAGCAGGATGGCGTGGCCTCACGAGGTTCGCGACCGGCTGATGTAGGACAGCTGCGCCTGGTGGGTGAGCCCGTGGGTGGGACAGGTGAAGCCACTTCGGACACTGCGCAGCCGATCCAGCCCCTCCCGCCCCTCACCGAAGCAGTCACGACCAGCACTCCGGAACCGAGTCAGCCGGCCGAGTCGCCGCAACCGCCAGCCACGGTCTCGGCCGAAGAGCCGGCGCCAGCCGAGCCGCCGGAAGCCTCCAGCGAGCCGATCTGCGCCAGCGTCGGGGTCTTCGACAAGCGTTCCCAGGCCGAGCTGCTCTCGGTCAGATTACTGGCGCAGGGGGTGAAGACCGAAATCACCTCAGAGGCTACAAACGAACAGGCCGGTTTCTGGGTGCTGATCCCGCCCCAGCCCGATCGTGAGGAAGCCATCAAGATAGCCAAGAGGCTTGAGGCGGCAGGTGTGGATGACCTCTGGCGATTTACCAGCGGCTCACTTGCACACGCCATCTCGTTGGGATTGTTTCGGGATGAGGAGCGGGCGCAGGCCCGACGCGACAAGATTGCGGCGATGGGGTTCGAGCCCGAGGTCCAGCCCAGATATCGGGAAAAGACGCAGTACTGGCTCAATTACCAATACACTGGGGAGCGCCCGCTCACCGAGGAGCGCTGGCAGGAACTCAGCGAGGAAAATCCACAGCTTGAGCTGAATGAATCGCCTTGCCGATGAGTTTGCCAGCGTCGGCCGAAATGCATAGAATTCACTGCTTCGAGCCGGCGTAGCTCAGCTGGTAGAGCAGCTGATTTGTAATCAGCTGGTCGGGGGTTCGAATCCTCTCGCCGGCTCCATGTA
>JBNLGI010000185.1:0-15999 GCA_050305975.1 Sedimenticolaceae bacterium
TCCCTGGCCATCGGCGAGCTGGTGATGGAGGAGCTGAAAAAGCTGGATCAGGTGGCCTATGTGCGTTTCGCCTCGGTCTACCGCAAGTTCGAGGATGTCAACGCCTTCCGCGAGGAGATCGAACGGCTGGAGCAGCAGCCCGGCCCCGAGGCACGTCGCCGGCAGCTGGATCTGCTGGGTGATCCGGACGAAGAGAAATGAGCAGCGACCTCGATCATCGCTTCATGGCCCGCGCCATCCGTCTGGCACGTCAGGGGCTCTACACCACCCATCCCAATCCCCGGGTCGGTTGCGTGCTGGTCAGCGAGGGTGAGGTCGTGGGCGAAGGCTACCACCGCCGCGCCGGCGAACCCCATGCCGAGCGCAACGCCCTGGCCCAGGCCGGCGAGCGGGCCCGCGGCGCCACCGCCTATGTGACCCTCGAGCCCTGCTGTCACCACGGCCGTACCCCGCCCTGCAGCGAGGGCCTGATCGAGGCCGGGGTGAGTCGCGTGGTCGCCGCCATGCGCGACCCCAATCCGAGAGTCGCCGGCGAGGGCTTCACCCAGCTGCGCGCAGCCGGCATCGCGGTGGAGGAGGGGTTGATGCAGGCTCAGGCGGAAGCCTTGAATCCCGGATTCGTCAAACGTATGCGCGAGGGCCTGCCCTTTGTCCGCTGCAAACTGGCCATGAGCCTGGACGGCCGCACGGCCATGGCCAGCGGCGAGAGTCGCTGGATCACCTCCGCCGGGGCGCGTGAGGATGTGCACCGGCTGCGCGCCCGCAGTTCGGCCGTCGTCACCGGCTTCGGCACGGTCAAGGCGGACGATCCGTCGATGAATGTCCGGCTCACCCCCGAAGCGTTGGGGCTGGACATGGATCTCCACACCCCCCAGCCCTTGCGGGTGGTGCTTGATCCCCATCTCGAAACGCCGCCGACAGCGACCATGCTGACGCTGCCCGGCCCTGTGTTGATCGTCTGCTCCGACGAGGTGCGGCTCGACGCCGCCCCCCTGGAATCGGCCGGAGCCCAGGTGGTGACCCGGCCGTCCGAGGGAGACCGGCTCGATCTGCGCTCGGTGATGGCCTATCTGGCCAGCCAGGAGATCAACGAAGTGCTGCTCGAGTCCGGAGCCGTTCTGGCGGGAGCGATGATGGCCGAGGGACTGATCGATGAGCTGGTGGTCTACCTGGCGCCCCACCTGATGGGCAGCGGTGCGCGGGGACTCTTCAATCTACCGGCGATCGAACTGATGAGCCAGCGCATCCCGCTCAAGATCACAGACTTGAGACAGGTCGGCGAGGATATCCGCATCACCGCCCGACCTCAGTTCGCCCAGCAGGAGTAAGCATGTTTACCGGAATCATTCAGGCGATCGGCCATATCGACAGCATCGCAGCCCGGGGCGGCGATCTGCGCATCACGGTGAATACCGGTGATCTCGATCTGACCGACGTGGCGCTGGGGGACAGTATCGCCACCAATGGTGTCTGTCTGACCGCTGTGGAACTGAGTTCGCAGGGGTTTGTCGCCGATGTCTCGCGGGAGAGCCTTGCGTTGACCACGCTCCATCTGCTGAAAGTCGGCAGTCGGGTCAATCTGGAGAAGGCGTTGACCCTGAACACCCGGCTCGGCGGCCACCTGGTGAGCGGCCATGTGGACGGCATCGGCCGGGTGCTGGAACGCCGGGGTGACGCCCGCTCGATCCGCTTCACCATCGAGGCCCCGACCGAGTTGGCCAAATACATCGCCCACAAGGGCTCGATCTGCATCGACGGCACCAGCCTGACCGTGAACGCCGTCCGTGGCGCAGTGTTCGAGCTCAATATCGTTCCTCACACCCTGCAGGAGACCATCATGGCCGATTACCAGGTCGGATCACGGGTCAATCTGGAGGTCGACCTGATCGCGCGCTATCTGGAGCGCCTGATGCTGGGTGATCGGGCGGCCGAGAGTGTACCGGGCGGGGTTACCGAGGCCCTGTTGAAATCCCGCGGCTTCATGCGCTGAAACGGCTGATAATGGTGGGGCCATGCCCCACCGATTATGGCTGAGTGGCATCGATGCTGTTGTTGTTCAGCGTGGATCCCTCTTCTCAGTCGTTGTGCCACTCTCTGCCGACCCGGATCACCAGCTTGGCCACCGGGTTCTGCCAGGTGTGGACCCGGGCATCCAGATCGCTGGGACCGCCGGTCGGATCATCGTCACCGATGACGCCGCGGTGGATATGCACCGTCGGATTGTGGTCGGCAGCTACTGAGGCCACACCGCCGGTGCCGGCGTGACCGCCCGGATCGGCCGGCACACCCGGGGTATTGGGAGCGCCGCCGCCGGTGATGATCTCGTCGTTGGCCTCGGTGCCGGCGTCATACCCGTTCAGATAGACGGTGTAGGTACCGCGCACACGCGGGATCTTGAGGCTGTCGAGGCCGACGAAGCCGTCGTTGGTCGGCAGCAGCATGCCCACTATGGAGAGCTGGCGGTTCCTGCTCCCGTGCAGGTCGATCATGGCCTCCGCGGTGGCACCCGGCGCCAGCAGTCCGCCGGCCGGATTGGCCACATAGTCGCCTCCGCCGGTGATCACGTCATCGATCAGGCCCGAGATGTCACCGCCTTCGGCCATCGCCTGCAGATGCTCGGAGGCGGCGACGCCGGGTTCGAAGAGGTCGGTATGGCGATCGTGGACGGCGATCAGCAGGGGCGTAAAGTAGGTGGCATGGGTCAGGTTGGTGACGCTCAGGCTGATCTCTTGGGCCAGTAGCGAACCGCTGCCCAGCAGACCGCCCGACAATGCCAGGGCCAGTAAAGTCTTTTTCATCGGATTCTCCTCCTTAGGGGCCTGGACCGGATGCCAGGTGTAGGGAGAATTCTGAGATCTGTCCCTCCGGTACGGATCACGCAAAAGTCACGATTTGTTCACGCTTGCGGATGTTTCCTTTGATCGCTCCGGCCCTATTTTCAAGCGAAGGGGCGTCAATGGCCCGGATCGACGATTCTGATGCCCTTCGAGGGCGCCTCTGATACAATGGCCCGTTAACTCTGAACAAAATCTAAGACGTACATGGCGCTCAACACCACTGAAGAAATCATCGCGGACCTGCGACAGGGCAAGATGGTCGTCATCATGGATGACGAGGACCGGGAGAACGAAGGCGATCTGATCATGGCCGCCGAGTGTGTCTCTCCGGAGGCGATCAACTTTATGGCCCGATATGGGCGTGGCCTGATCTGCCTGACCCTGACCAAGGAGCATTGCAACCAGCTTCGATTGCCGCTCATGGTCACCACCGACGACGAACTCTCGGCCACCAACTTCACCGTCTCGATCGAAGCGGCCCAGGGCGTCACCACCGGCATCTCCGCCGCCGATCGCGCTACCACCATACTGGCGGCAGTGGCGAAAGACGCCCAGCCCCAGGATCTGGTGCAGCCGGGCCACATCTTTCCGTTGATGGCCCAACCCGGCGGTGTGCTGGTGCGTGCCGGGCATACCGAGGCGGGCTGCGATCTGGCCCGCCTGGCGGGGCTGTCGCCGGCTTCAGTCATCGTCGAGATTCTGAACGAGGACGGCACCATGGCGCGGCGGGACGATCTGGTGAAGTTCGCCGCCGAGCACAACCTCAAGATGGGCACCATTGCCGATCTGATCCAGTATCGGGTCAGAAACGAGAAGACGGTGGAGCGGGTCAGCGAGTGTCACTTTCCTACCAGCTACGGGGATTTCAGACTCACCGCTTACCAGGACATGGTCGACAACGAGCTGCACCTGGCGCTGGTGATGGGTCACCCTACGCCGGATCGGCCGGTCCTGGTGCGCGTGCATATGCAGAACAGCCTCTGCGACCTGTTCGAAGCCAAATTCAACGAGTGCGGCTGGCCTCTGCGCAGCGCCATGCAGCAGATCGCGGAAGCGGGCGAGGGGGTTATCGTGGTGCTGCGCAACCACGATACGCCGCGCGAGATCGTGCAGCGCATGATGGAGATGCAGACCGTCGCCTCCTCCCAGCACCGTTTCGTGAAGAAGGACAACAGCAAGGAGCTGCGCACCTATGGTGTGGGGGCGCAGATCCTCTCCGACCTCGGGGTGCGCAAGATGCGCGTGCTCAGCGCGCCGAAGAGCATCCATGGCCTCTCCGGTTTCGACATGGAGGTCACGGAGTACGTGGCCGGGGCCTGAGCGCGCGTCGCTGCGTAGAGATTTGAAACATTGAAGCAAGATCAGGGTGAGTAAGATGAGCATTAAGACGATCGAAGGCGCGATGACAGTCAGCAAGGCGCGTTTCTGCCTGGTGGCCGCGCGGTTCAACAGTTTTGTCGTGGAGAGCCTGGTCGACGGCGCCATCGACACCCTGAAGCGCCACGGCGCCGGCGAGGACGATATCACGCTGGTGCGCGTACCCGGGGCCTTCGAGATGCCGGTGGCGCTGGAGAAGCTGGCGGCGCAAGGCGAGTACGACGCCATCATCGCCCTCGGTGCGGTGATTCGCGGCGGTACCCCCCATTTCGACTATGTCGCCGGCGAGTGCGTCAAGGGGATGGCCCAGGTCAGCCTCAAGCACGGGGTGCCGGTCGCCTTCGGCGTGCTCACCGTCGATACCATCGAGCAGGCCATCGAGCGGGCCGGCACCAAGGCGGGCAACAAGGGGGCCGAGGCGACCCTCTCCGCCATCGAGATGGTCAATCTGCTGCGCCAGATCGGTTGACGAGTCTCGACTGATGAGCACAAAGCGCAGTCAGGCGCGCCGTCATGCGGTGCAGGCTCTCTACCAGTGGCAGATGGCCGGACAGGATGTGCGGGATATCTCCAACCAGTTTCTCGAGGAACAGGACCTGGGAAGTTTCGAGGTGCCCTATTTCCAGGAACTGTTGCAGGGTGTGCCGCAACATCTGAGCGAGCTCGACGCCCTCTTGAAACCGGCCCTGGACCGGGCCATCGAGAGTGTCGATCCGGTGGAAAGGGCGGTGTTGCGTCTCGGCGCCTTCGAACTGCGCTACAAACCCGAAGTGCCCTATCGGGTGGTGATCAACGAAGCGGTGGAGCTGGCCAAGGTGTTCGGTGCCGAGCAGGGGCACAAGTACGTCAACGGGGTGCTGGACCAGGTCGCCAAGAAGGTGCGTGCGGTCGAGATCAAGGCCAAGCAGCGCCGTTGAAGGGAGCCGGGCGCGCTTCCCTTGCGGCAGATTCTGGCCTGTGAATTGAGAAGCGAGGCCGCACCCGCTCGACCGGCTTCCGCACACAACACCCTTCGAGCACAATTCATGCACGACACCTCGGTCCAATCGGAATTCGATCTCATCAGGCGACACTTCGCCGGCATGACGCCGCCCAGAGCCGATGTCTCCCTCGGCATCGGTGATGATGCGGCACTGGTGGCGCCGCCGCCGGGCCAGCAGCTGGCGATCAGCGTCGATACCCTGGTCAGCGGCGTCCATTTCCTGCCGTCCGTCTCTCCGCTGGCCCTGGGACACAAGGCGTTGGCGGTCAATCTCAGCGATCTGGCGGCGATGGGCGCCGAACCCGCCTGGGCGACGCTCGCCTTGACGCTTCCCGAGCCTGACGAGGCCTGGCTCAATGGCTTCGCCAAGGGCTTTGCCGCCCTGGCCCGGCGTTTCGGCGTCGCCCTGATCGGCGGCGACACCACACGGGGGCCGCTGAGCCTGACTGTGCAGGTCCAGGGTTTCGTGCCCGCAGGCCAGGCACTGCGTCGCTCCGGCGCCCGGGCCGGTGACGACATCTATGTGACCGGGTGCCTGGGCGACGCGGCGCTCTGCCTCAAACAACTGCAGTCCGCTGTGCCGCCACCTGCCATTCCCGACTCGCTGCGTCAGCGTCTCGAGTCTCCGCAACCCCGCGTCGCAGCGGGCATGGCTCTGCGTCAGCGGGCCACCAGCGCCATCGATATCTCAGACGGCCTGCTGGCCGATCTGGGGCATATACTGGAGGCCAGCGCGGTGGGGGCGACCCTGTTTCTCGAACGGCTGCCTCTGTCGAGCGCGTTCAGAGACTGGTTCGCTGCCAGTGGCGACTGGTCGCCGGCGCTGGCCGGTGGCGACGACTACGAGCTCTGTTTCACCCTGCCACCGGCAGGCGAGCCGGAGATGGCCGGGTTGGCGGCCGAACTCGGCCTGGAGATAAACCGCATCGGCAGCATCGAACGGTCACCGGGGCTGCGCGTGCTTCAGCCGGACGGTCGCGCCTGGTCCGGAGCGGGCAGGGGGTTCGACCATTTTGCCGGAGGCTCCGCGGATGCCGGATGAGCTGACCAATGCCAGGCCCGACCTGAAGAATCCCAGGCATCTGCTCGCATTCGGTTTCGGCAGCGGGCTGGTCCCGAAAGCGCCGGGCACCGCCGGGACGCTGGTGGCGGTACCGCTCTACCTGCTGCTTCAGGGGCTGCCGCTGACAGCCTATCTGGGCATAGTGCTGGCGGGGTTTCTATTGGGTATCTGGGTCTGTGGCACCACCTCCAGCGATCTGGGGGTACACGATCACAGCGGTATCGTCTGGGACGAGATCATCGGCTACCTGCTGACCATGACGCTGGCGCCCGGGGGGTGGATCTGGGTGGTGATCGGCTTTCTGTTGTTTCGATTGTTCGATATCCTGAAGCCCTGGCCGATTCGCTGGTTCGACCGAAAGGTTCCCGGCGGTTTCGGCATCATGTTCGACGACCTGCTGGCGGGATGCTATGCAGGTGCGGTCATGTGGCTGATTCAAAGGGGAATTTGATGCTGAGGTCACGCTTGCTCGTGGTTGGATTCATGCTTGTCTGGCTGCCGCTCGCAACGGCCGTAGAGCAGATCACGGTGGAGGCGCTCTTTTCCGGCCAGGCCATGGTGAGGGTCGATGGCAAGCGTCGCTTGCTGAAGCTGAACAAACCTTCACCGGAGGGCTTGGTACTGATCTCGGCGGATAGTCGCGAGGCGGTCATCGAGGTGGACGGCGAGCGGCGCAGTTACGCTCTGGGCCGCCATGTCTCCACCCAATTCAAGGAACCTGAGCAGGTGAGCGCCAAGATCTGGCGTGATGAGCATGGCGCCTACACCACGGTCGGCAGCATCAACGGCCGAACCGTCAACTTTCTCGTCGATACCGGAGCCAGCGCCGTCGCCCTCTACAAGGCCGACGCCAGGCGCTTGGGTCTGGATTACAAAATCGAGGGTGAACCCATGTACGTCAGCACCGCCAACGGCACGGCGCCCGCCTATGAGTTGGATCTCGACCGGGTGCAGGTGGGGGATATCGTGTTGCGCAACGTTCGCGGCTATGTGATCGAGAGTGTGGGAACGGGGCGCATCCTGCTGGGGATGAGTTTCCTCAACCGGGTGAGGATGGAGGATCAGGGCTCGGTGCTGTTACTGCACAGGAGATTCTGAGCCTCCGGTTGAGAGTAAGACGGAGAAAGGGTTGCGGTGCGGCAAGCCGCACCGAGATTAGTCGAGCGAGTCAGTCCGGCTGGGGATCAGACCGGATCCTTCTCCTTGTCCCGCTCGATCAGCGCATAGGCCGAGTGGTTGTGGATCGATTCGAAGTTCTCCGACTCCACCACATAGGCGCTGATGCGTGTTTCCTTGTTCAGCTCCACGGCGATGTCCCGCACCATATCCTCCACGAACTTGGGATTGTCGTAGGCGTGCTCGGTGACGAATTTCTCGTCCGGGCGCTTGAGCAGGCCATAGAGCTGGCAGGAGGCCTGCTGTTCGACCATGTCGATGATCTCCTCGATCCAGATGAAACCCTTGGTGCGGGCCTGTACGGTGACGTGCGAGCGCTGGTTGTGGGCGCCGCGGTCGGAGATCTTCTTGGAGCAGGGACAGAGGCTGGTCACCGGCACCACCACCTTGATCTCGATGGTGGGTTTGCCGTCGTGGATCTCACCGATCAGGGTGACCTGGTAGTCGAGCAGGCTCTTTACCCCGGAGACCGGGGCGGTCTTGTTGATGAAGAACGGGAAATTCATCTCGATGTGACCCGACTCCGCCTCCAGGCGCTCGGTCATCTCCGCCAGCATGTCCTTGAACGAGGCCACGGTGACTTCGCTCTCGTGGCTGTTGAGGATCTCCACGAAACGCGACATGTGCGTGCCCTTGAAGTTGTGGGGCAGGTTGACGTACATGTTGAAGTTGGCGATGGTGTGTTGCTCGCCTTCGCTGCGATCGCGGATACGCATCGGGTGGCGGATGTCTTTGATACCCACCTTGTTGATCGCGATCTGCCGGGTGTCTGCGGTATTCTGTACATCAGCGATCTGCGCGCCCGTGAGTGGTGTTTTGTCAAGCATGTCCAAATTCCCATCCCGCTAACTGCCGGGATCGTAAACTGTTTGTAAGATTCCAGGGTATCCGCCTCCACGCAGGAGGACAACGGACAGAACATCGGGTATTTCAGGCTCTTACCGCTGTTCTGTTCGACCCCGTAGTGGCTGTTTTTCTCCTTCAGGTCCAAGTGCACGCCACTTCTGCCCATAAGGAGAGAGCACTCGCCGTAGCGGGGTCAGCAGCCTTGGCCCTTCAACACAACAGGTGCGAGCAGATCGGTATTCACAGGCCCCAGAAGGGGGGAACCGGGATGCCGGAATCCATCGAGTCGAACCAATAATTATCACAATCAAGTCACTGGGGCGCAAGTCAGCGCTGGCGGCCGATGATGTACTCCGCGATCCAGCGCAGTGGATCGGCTTCTGCGCCGAAGCGCTCCAGGCACTGGAGTGCTTCCTGCAGCAGCTCCTGGGCTTTTTCGCGGGCGCCGTTCAGCCCCAACAGGGCGGGGTAGGTCGGCTTGTCCTGGGCCCGGTCCTTGCCCTGGGTCTTGCCGAGGATCTCGGTATCGCCCTCCTCGTCGAGAATGTCGTCGCGGATCTGGAACGCCAGCCCCACGCATTTCGCGTAGCGGTCGAGGGCCTGGGTTTTCTCCCCCTCCAGCTCCGGATTGAGCAGGGTGGCGAGGCGCACCGCGGCGCGTATCAGCGCTCCGGTCTTGTGGATATGCAGGATCTCCAGTTCCGCCAGGTTGAGCTCCTTGCCCACCGACTCCAGGTCGATAGCCTGGCCGCCAGCCATGCCGCGGGAGCCGCTGGCGCGGGTCAGGATCTCGAGCATCTTGAGTCGGGTCTCGGCGTCGGCCTGCATGTCGTCACTACAGCAGAGCACCTGGAAGGCCAGCGTCTGCAGGGCGTCGCCCACCAGGATGGCGGTCGCCTCGTCGAAGGCCTTGTGGCAGGTGGGCTGATTGCGCCGCAGGTCGTCGTCGTCCATCGCCGGCAGGTCGTCGTGCACCAGCGAGTAGGCGTGGATCAATTCCACCGCGCAGGCGGGCATGTCGAGGCGTTCGGGCGCAACGCCGACCGCCTGACCGGCGGCATAGACCAGTAGGGGGCGGACCCGTTTGCCGCCGCTGAGGGCTGAGTAGCGCATGGCCTGATGGAGTCGGACCGGCAAGGTGTTCTCCGCTGGCAGGGCGCGTTGCAGCGCCGCTTCGACCCGTTCCTGGCAGGTCGCCATGTATGTCTTCAGCGCGTCATTCATGGTCATCTTCGAATGGGGTCAGCTCGGCCTCGTCCGACTCGCCGCTGAGTATCTTGACCTTCTGTTCGGCCTCGTCGAGGGCCTGCTGGCAGACACGGGTCAGCGCCACGCCCCGTTCGAAGGCCTGCAGCGACTCCTCCAGTGGCAGATCGCCCTGTTCCAGGGTCTCCACCAGGGTTTCCAGCTCTTTCATGGCCGTTTCAATGGCCGGGGGTTGTCTCTTTTTCGGCACGTTCTGAGGGTTCTGTCTGAATGGGCCTGTAAAGCTAACCCAGCCGGATCGGCAGGGTCAATGAGAAGCCGCCGGTAACACGGACGAAACGCCTCCGGGGCAGGCGACCGCAGGTGGCAGCGAGCGGCAGCAGCACTCGCCCGACCACTGGCTGAGGTGTAGAATCGCCGCTTTGTTGAAGCCTATGTAGGGAGTTGTGAGCAGCGCATGAGTGGCAGTTACGACGCCTCGGATATCGAGGTTCTCAGCGGTCTCGACCCGGTCCGCAAGCGGCCGGGGATGTATACCGACACCAGCCGTCCGAACCATCTGGCCCAGGAGGTGATCGACAACAGCGTCGATGAGGCGATCGCCGGTTTCGCCAAATCGATCGAGGTGAGTCTCTACCAGGACGGTTCGCTGGAGGTGGCGGACGACGGCCGCGGTATGCCGGTGGATATCCACCCCCAGCAGGGGATTCCAGGTGTCGAGGTGATCCTGACCAAGCTGCACGCGGGCGGCAAGTTCTCCAACAAGAACTACCAGTTCTCAGGCGGCCTGCACGGTGTCGGTGTCTCCGTGGTCAATGCCCTCTCGAAGCATCTGGAGGTATGGGTCAAACGCGGCGGGCAGGAGTACAACATGGCCTTCGCCGGCGGTCACAAGGTCTCCGATTTGGAGGCGGTGGGCAAGGTCGGGCGCAACAACACCGGTACCCGGGTGAAGTTCTGGCCCGATGCCTCCTACTTCGACAACCCGCGCTTCTCCTTGCGCCAGCTGCGCCATGTGCTGCGGGCCAAGGCGGTGCTCTGCCCCGGGCTCAAGGTGAGCCTGTTCGATGAGAAGAGCGGCGAGCGGGAGTCCTGGTACTACGAGGACGGCCTGCGCGACTATCTGCTGGATGCCCTGCAGGGCAGCGAGCTGCTGCCGGCGGAGGCTTTTGTCGGCGAGATGTCGGGTAACAACGAGACCGCCGCCTGGGCCGTGGCCTGGCTGCCCGAGGGTGGCGAGCCGGTGGCCGAGAGCTATGTGAACCTGATTCCGACCTCCCAGGGCGGCACCCATGTCAACGGTTTGCGTTCGGGATTGACCGACGCGGTGCGTGAATTCTGTGAATTCCGCAATCTGCTGCCGCGCGGTGTCAAGCTGACGCCGGAGGATGTCTGGAGCCGGGTCGCCTACGTCCTCTCCGTCAAGCTGCTCGACCCTCAGTTCTCTGGCCAGACCAAAGAGCGTCTATCCTCCAGGGAGTGCGCCGCCTTCGTTTCGGGGGTGGTGAAAGACTCCTTCAGCCTCTGGCTCAACCAGCACACCGATGCCGGGGAGCGCATCGCCGAGCTGGCCATCAGCTCGGCCCAGAGTCGTATGCGGGCAGGCCGCAAAGTGGCGCGCAAGAAGGTGACCCAGGGGCCAGCGCTGCCAGGCAAGCTGGCCGACTGCAGCTCAGTCGATCCGATGCGCAGCGAGCTGTTCCTGGTGGAGGGCGACTCGGCAGGCGGTTCGGCCAAACAGGCGAGGGACCGGGAGTTCCAGGCAATCATGCCCCTGCGCGGCAAGATCCTGAATACCTGGGAGGTGGATCCAAGCGAGGTGCTGGCCTCCCAGGAGGTGCACGACATCTCGGTGGCGATCGGCGTGGAGCCGGGCAGTGACGATCTCTCCAACCTGCGCTTCGGCAAGATCTGTATCCTGGCCGATGCCGATTCGGACGGCATGCATATCGCAACCCTGTTGTGCGCCCTGTTTCTGCGCCATTTCAGGAAACTGGTGCAGGAGGGGCATGTTTATGTGGCGATGCCGCCGCTCTACCGGATCGACGTGGGCAAGCAGGTTTTCTACGCCCTCGACGACTCCGAGAAGCAGGGGGTGCTGGACCGGATCGAGGCCGAAAAGCTGCGCGGCAAGGTGAATGTCCAACGCTTCAAGGGATTGGGCGAGATGAACCCAATCCAGTTGCGCGAGACCACCATACACCCCGATACGCGACGGTTGATTCAACTTACCGTCGAATCGGGCGATGATACTAACAAGCTCATGGATATGATGCTGGCCAAAAAGCGTGCGTCAGACCGTAAAAAATGGCTGGAACAGAAGGGAGATCTGGCAGATGTCTGATACCGAAAACAGGATGGAGCAATGTCATACAATGAAGTTGTCAGAACCAATTTTCGATTTTTCCGTTTAACCCTTTTATCGTTGCTGCTGATCTTCACTGACACCGCTTTGTCGGCGGCCGAGGCGGAGGTGGATGCAACGAAACCTCAGCCACTGAGTGGAGAGGAGCTGCAGAGCCTGCAGTCGACACTCTCCGAACTGCAGTCGCTGGCACCCAAATTGCGGGTGCTCCTGCGCACGTTGCGACAACAGGTCGGTTTCGATCCGCGCGAGATTCATTCTATCGAGCGCGACATGAGTCAGGCCGAGAAGGACCTGGAACGTATGATCGCGATGCACCAGCGCAACGCCTTCAACAAGATGCGGGCTCATTTCATGGCGGACGATCTGCGCCGCAAGTCAGAGGGGCTGAAAGATTCGCTGGCCTACGTGAAACGCCGTATCCGGGAGTTGGACGAGGCGCCTGGCGACCGGCAGCAGGACGCGGAGCTGAAAAAGAGCGACGACGCCCTGGTGGAGCAGCTGGGTCTTTATCAGGATCTGGTCAGCGCGATCGCGATGCTGTTGAAGGACAAGGCGTTCTAGCGGCTCCTGGCATGGCCTAAGTGTCTGCGGATGGCGGGTAGCCCGGATGCAACGAAGTGGAATCCGGGATAGAGAGACCTCTGGAGCACCTGGATTACACAGCGCTCCATCCAGGCTACACCGCTGTCGAAAGACCTTGTAAGGAGGGGGGAGATCGTGGGCCATGACTGTGGCGTTCGGATCGCTGATGGTTGATCTTAGTCGGTCTTGCCTTATATCAATGCCGTGATTGGTGACTCTAGGCATGATCGGTCATCTGTTTTTCCCAATGAAATTTGAGTGATGAAAAAGTCGTTTCTGATCGCCGCCATCGCCCTGTTGATGGGTGTGCTGACCTGGCTGCTGTTCGGTTGGCAGCCGGTACCGGAACAGCTGGATGGAGCCCCGCTGGCGGAACTGCCCACTGGAGGCGACTTCACCCTGCAGGGTCCTCAGGGTCCGGTGGCTCTGAGCGATTTCCGGGGCAAGCTGGTGCTGCTCTATTTCGGCTACACCTGGTGTCCCGACATCTGTCCTACCAATCTCTCTCTCTTCAGCCGGGTCCTGAACGAGCTCGAGCCAACGGAGTTGGAGCAGGTTCAGCCCATCTTCATCAGCGTCGACCCCCGCCGAGACAGCCTGCCGCGCCTGAAGGAGTACACCGACTACTTTCACGAACGTCTGCTCGGCATCACCGGCAGCGATGCGGAGGTGGCGCGGGCGGCGGCGCTCTATGGCGTGGCCTACCGGGCGGTCAATCCCGAGACGGAGGTCAACTACGCGGTGGATCACTCTGCCGATACCTACCTCATCGATCAGCAGGGGCGTCTGGTACAGCGGCTGCCCCACGGCAGTTCCGCCAAAACCCTGTTGCTGGCTATTCGAGGACTGCTGGAGCCTGCTGACAGGTCCTAAGAGAAGCGCAGCAGAAAGCCGGCCGCTTCGAGATAGGCCGCCTCCTGCACCAGCTCGAGCTGGGTCAGGGGGTGGTCCTCCAGCCAGTGCTCGGGGAAGACCAGCGACAGGCGGTTCTCCTCGGCCTCGAGTCGGGCCTGCGGTTTCACCACCGGCGAGCGGGCGCGGTGCAGCAGCACCGAGAGCCTGAGCAGTATGCACAGCTGCTTGCTGCAGTGGACCACATCGCTGGGCAGTACGTCGAAGTCGTTCAAGGGGAATTTGCGCCTGTGCCCGCGGATCAGCGCTGCCAGCACCTGCTGCTCCTGGCGCGAGAAGCCGGAGAGGTCCGAGTTCTCCACCAGATAACCTCCGTGCTTGTGGAATCCGCTGTGCGAGACGGTGAGCCCGATCTCGTGCAGACGCGCCGCCCAACGCAGCATTGCCGGGTAGCGTTCGTCCAGCAGCTGCCAGGGCCGGACCACCTGTTCGAACAGGGCCAGGGCACTGGCCTCCACCCGCTCGGCCTGGGACTCGTCGATGGCGTAGCGCACGATCATGGAGTTGACGGTGCGTTCCCGGGCGTCCTCATGGTGGCTGCGACCGATCATGTCGTAGATCAGTCCCTCGCGCAGGGCCTCGTCGGAGACCTGCATCTGTTTGATGCCGATATGCCGGAAAACGGCCAGCAGTACCGCCACACCGCCGGCGAAGACGGGCTTGCGCTCTTCCGAGAGGCCCTTCAATGCCAGCTGCTCGACATTGCCGGTCTGCACCAGATGCTCCGCCAGGGTTTCCAGCGACTCCCGGGTGATGCCCGATTCGCTCCAGCCCTGCTCCTGGACCACGTTGTGAATCGCCTTGATGGTGCCCGAGCTGCCAATCGCCTCGACCCAGCCGCCTCCGCTGAAGAGGTTGCGCACCGGGCGTATCTGTACCGCGCAGGCGAGGACCGCCTCGCGCATCGATTGTGCGCTGATGCTGCCGTCGGCGAAGAATCTCCGGGTGATGCTGACACACCCCATGAACAGGCTCTCGCGCTGATGCGGGGTGAACCCCTGGCCGATGATCAGCTCGGTGCTGCCGCCACCGATATCGACCACCAGGCGCAGGTCGTCGCCGGCCGCCAGGCCGTGGGCCACTCCCAGGTAGACCAGCCGCGCCTCTTCGCGGCCGGCGATGATCTCGATCGGATGGTTGAGCGCCGCTTCGGCCTGAGCGATGAAGCCGTCCGCGGGGTGGATCTGGCGCATGGTGTTGGTGCCGACGGCGCGAATGTTCTCCCGGGGCAGGGGCCGCAGGCGTTGGGAGAAGCGTTGCAGACAGGCGATGGCCCGCTCGACCACCTCCGGATCGAGTCGCTTGTCCTCGCCCAGGCCTTCTCCCAGGCGGACGCTTTCGCGCAGGCGGTCGATGACCTGCAGATGGCCGTTGTTCACCTTGACCACGATCAGATGGAAACTGTTGGAGCCCAGGTCGATGGCGGCGATCGCCTCTTCGAGATCGGCTTCGCTGGTGTTCTCTTGTTGCATCGTGCTCATGCAGTCCGCCGCCAATCCCGCTCGGGATGATAGGCGGCGCACGCGATAGATGGTTGTCGGTAAGCAGCGGGAGATCGGTCGGCCTCATTCGCAGCACAGCCGCCAAGCGCCGAAGGTCTGGCGCAAGTGCGAGATGCCCGCTCTGTCCCCTGCCGGAAAAGAGCGCATGGTATCAGGATTGAGAAGGCGGGAATATCACAAGGTTTTGTACGTTGAGGGGATTTCGGCTATCGGTGAAAATGAGCCAATTGGCCTGGCTAACTGACCTGACAGGTTGCCGGGGCGATAAACAGGAGTACGGTGGTTATCATGAATTTTTGCAGTGAGTGTGGCAATGCAGTCGAGGTCAGCATCCCGGAGGGCGACAACCGTCCCCGGCACGTCTGCCCCTCCTGCGGCACCATCCACTATCAGAATCCCAAGGTCGTGGTCGGCTGTATCCCGGTATGGGAGGAGCGGGTGCTGCTCTGCCGGCGGGCCATCGAACCCCGCTACGGACTCTGGACCGTACCGGCCGGGTTCATGGAGAACGGCGAGACCAGTCAGCAGGGTGCCGCCCGCGAGACGCTGGAGGAGGCTTGCGCCCGGGTGGCCGTGGAGGGGCTCTATACGCTGTTCAATCTGCCCCATATCAACCAGGTCTATCTGCTCTATCGCAGCCGGTTGCTCGATCTCGACTTCGCCGCCGGCGAGGAGTCGCTGGAGGTGGCCCTGTTCCGCGAGCAGGAGATCCCCTGGGACGAGATCGCCTTTCCGGTGATCCGGGAGTCCTTGCGGCTCTTCTTCGCAGACCGGTCACTGGGCCGGTTTCCCCTCCGTGGCGGATCCATCGAGCGCCTGCCGGGGGAGGGGCGGCGTTTTCGCATCCAACTGGACAGCCAGATTGAGTAATGCAGTTGTCGGTCGTTGACGAAGATGGGTCGGAGTCTAATGCTACTTAGTTAGGCGATTTGATGGTGGGGTAGGACCCCACCCTACACTCCGGACCAGGGTAGGGTGGGGCCCTGCCCCACCAAAAAGTGTTGGAAATCATCCCAAACCTTCCTATCTGAGTAGCATTCGGGTCGGAGTCTAATGGCACTTGCTGAAGCGAAACAGAGCAGGGTCAGTCAAAGGATTTCGGTGCGGCAAGCCGCACCCTACGGCGAGATCGTGTGTAGGGTGCGGCT
>JBNLGI010000186.1:0-17052 GCA_050305975.1 Sedimenticolaceae bacterium
GCACCCTACGCCGTGATGAAGTGTAGGGTGCGGCTTGCCGCACCGTATCTTCGACGTGGAGTCAACGCTTGTCCCGCTTGCGCTGCACGAAGACGGTCAGCGCCAGGGCGCCGAAAAGGGCGTAGTAGATCGCCTGGTCCCTGCCCACCCCGAACAGCATCGAACCGTAGCCGCCGATGGCCGCGCCCAGCCCGCCGAAGGCCAGCCCGCGCATGACCCGGCAGAGTACGCAGTTGTCGGCCGGGCGTTTCGCCATCACTCGGCCAGGCGGCGCACACAGTCGAGATAGGCCGTCTCGTCCGGCATGCGGTTGTTCGACTGGGCCTCCCACAGGATACGGCCGAGACACTCCATCATCTGGTGCTCCGCGTCGTGGGCATCACCCAGGCGCTGGCAGAGACGGCGGTAGTGTTCGCCGATGCCCGGCGGGCGGGCGGTGGAGAGCTGCTCCAGCAGGGTGATGTGCATGGCCATGTGGAGGAAGGGGTTGGTCTCACCCCCTTCGGGCAGGAACTCCCGGTCGAGTCCGGCTTCGGGATTCTCGAGCAACGCATGGTACTCCGGATGCTGGCGCACCACCCCGGCGATCATCTCCTCCAGGGGCTGCATCGCCTCACCCGAACATTGCTTTCGCCAGGCCTCGAAAAAGACCTGGCGCATCTGATTCCGCTCGCCGCCAAACACGCCCTCGATTCCCGTCTATTTCGTGGCCGCCGCGGCAAACTTGGCCAGGGCGCCGGTTATCTTCTGCTTCACCGGCATACGATCCTCGATGGCGAATCGGCCGAACAGGTAGTCCGGGCTATTGTAGCTGAGCCAGACATTCCCCTCCGCATCCTGCCAGGCCAGCGCTTTGAGCGGCAGTTCGATACCGGCCCTGGGATCACTGGTCATCAGCGCCGTGCCCACTTTGGGACTGCCGAAGATGATCAGCTGGTTCGGCTTCAGTTCCATGCCGGCCTTGGCCGCACCGGCGGCATGGTCGATGCGCGCGAAGATTTTCAGGCCCGCCTGCTCGGCAGCGGCAGCAAAGCGGTCCGCGGTCTCCGCCACACTGAAGGCGCTTTTCACGTTGACCAGGCCGGTGTCGGCTTGCGCACTCCAGGTCAGCACCATGAACAGTGCGAACATCAGATTGATACTGTTTTTAATCATTTTCTCCTCCATCGGTCTTGTCGAGTCGCTGAAACGATACGGAGAGCCTGTCGACCGGCATGGCCGGGTGATTGTAACGCTTCCCGTATGACAACCCATGTCGAAAAACAGACCGGTTCCTTACTGCCGTATGCAATATTAGTTGCGAATCGCTACCGGAACACCACCCTTTCGAATAGGGAATACCCGGTGCGGCAAGCCGCACCCTACACACGACCAAGCCGTAGGGTGCGGCTTGCCGCACCGAAGATGCCAATTACAACTACTCGGTTTTCTGCTTGTACTCGCACAGATCCTCGATGACACAACTGCCGCAGCGGGGCTTGCGCGCGATACAGGTGTAGCGCCCATGCAGGATCAGCCAGTGGTGGGCGTCCTGCATGAACTCCTTCGGGGTGTGGCGGAGCAGCTTCTTCTCCACCTCCAGCGGCGTCCTGCCCGGCGCGATGCGGGTCCGGTTGGCGACCCGGAAGATATGGGTATCCACCGCCATGGTCGGGTGGCCGAAGGCGGTGTTGAGCACCACGTTGGCGGTCTTGCGCCCGACCCCGGGCAGGGCCTCCAGGGCCGCCCGTTCCTCGGGCACCTCGCCGCCGTGGCGTTCGAGCAGCAGGCGGCAGGCGGCGATGATGTTTTTCGCCTTGGTGTTGAACAGGCCGATGGTCTTGATATAGCGCTTCAGTCCGGCCTCCCCGAGTTCGAGGATCGCCTGCGGCGTATTGGCCTTAGGAAACAACAGATCCGTGGCCTTGTTGACACCCCGATCGGTGGCCTGCGCCGAAAGCGTCACCGCCACCAGCAACTCGAAGGGCGTCGTGTAGTTGAGCTCCGTGGTCGGGTGGGGGTTGGTGGCGCGCAGGCGTTCGAAGATGGCCTGCCGTTTCTCTTTGTTCATGCGAGTCGTTGGTGATTGTTTGGTAGCGATGGGCACACGCGGAGTTATTGACCTTCACCCAGAGAAATGGCCTCTTCGGCCAAATGTTCTCTCCACTGTCAGGCAAGCGGTGCGGCAAGCCGCACCCTACATGCCAGGCACCCCTCTGCCAATGGATGTGAGGGCCGGGTCGGTGCATTCCAACCCGACCGGCTCCGCCATTGTCGATTGTCTCACCCCGCCTTGGGCGCGGCGGCGAGAATCTCGTCCGAAACCTGGTCGGCGAATTTCTTGAAATTCTCCCGGAACATCCCTGCCAGCTTGAGGGCCTGGGCATCGTAGGCCGCCTGATCCCGCCAGGTATCCCGCGGAAACAGCATGTCGTCGGGCACGTTAGGCACCTGGGTGGGAATCTCCACGCCGAAGATCGGATCCTTGCGCATCGGCACGTCGTCGAGCTTGCCGTCGAGCACCGCGTTGACCATCGCCCGGGTGTGGGGAATCGGCATGCGTTGGCCGATCCCGTAGGGGCCACCGGTCCAGCCGGTATTGATCAGCCAGACCTTGGCGTTGTGATTCTCGATCCGGTCACCCAGCAACTGGGCATAGCGCTGCGGATGCAGCGGCATGAAGGGAGCACCGTAGCAGGCGCTGAAGACCGGCGAGGGTTCGGTGACCCCCTTCTCGGTACCGGCCACCCGGGCGGTATAGCCGGAGATGAAGTGGTACATCGCCTGCGCCGGGCTGAGACGCGAGACCGGCGGCAACACTCCGAAGGCGTCGGCGGTGAGCATGAGAATGGTATCGGGATGTCCGCCGACACCGTCCAGGGTCGCGTTCGGGATCGCGCTGATGTGGTAGGCGCCACGGGTGTTCTCGGTCAGCGAGCCGTCGTCGAGATCGAGCCGGCGGGAATCCGCCTTCATGGTGACGTTCTCCAGCACGGTGCCGAAGCGCAAGGTGGTGCCGAAGATTTCCGGTTCGTTCTCCGGCGAGAGCTTGATCATCTTGGCGTAGCAGCCGCCCTCGAAATTGAAGATGCCGTTGTCGCTCCAACCGTGCTCGTCGTCGCCGATCAGGGTGCGGCTGGCGTCGGCCGAAAGGGTGGTCTTGCCGGTACCGCTGAGGCCGAAGAAGAGGGCCGACTTGCCGTTGGGTCCGATATTGGCGGAGCAGTGCATCGGCATCACTTCCTTCTTCGGCATCAAGTAGTTCATGACACTGAAGATCGACTTCTTGATCTCGCCGGCATAGCTGGTGCCGCCGATCAGCACCAGGCGCTTGGCGAAATTGACGATGATGAAGGTCTCGCTGCGGGTACCGTCCACCTCCGGAATGGCGTGGAAACGGGGCACGTCGATGACGGTAAAACCGGGAATGTGGTCCACCAGCTCCTCGGGCTTGGCCTGGATGAAGACGTTACGCGCGAACAGGTTGTGCCAGGCGTTTTCCGTGATCACCCGCACCGCCAGCCGGTGGTTGGGATCGGCGCCGGCATAGCAGTCCTGCACATAGACATCCTTGTTCTGCAGATAGGAGGCGAGCCGGTCGTGCAACGTGTTGAAAGCCTCTTCGGAGATCGGCCGGTTGATGTCGCCCCACCAGATATCATTGCTGACGGAGGGTTCGTCGACGATGAACTTGTCGTTGGCGGAACGGCCGGTGTGATGGCCGGTGCGAACCACCAGGGGACCGAGATGGCAGAGCTGTCCCTCGCGTCGCACGATCGACTGTTCGATCAGCCGGGGTGTCGGCAGATTCCAGTAGATGTCGTTGAGATTGTAGAGACCGTGATTTTCCAGACCATAGGTGCTGTGTTTGACACCGGCAGCTTCGCGCAACATTGTTTTTCTCCCCCTGAATGATCGGTATGGATCGACTATAGCAAGCCCGATTTTGCATGCAAACAGGCAGATATACGGCGGCCGTCCCGCGCACAAACAGGGGGCGCTTTTTGCGCCCGGGTCGTGGATTTCCGCGCAATATGTGCATTTATGGTGCAGATCGACCGCACGCTACCGTAAGATGTCGGTAGAGCACAGTGTGCAAGCATCCTTATCCGCACCCTGCCGGCAGTCACATGAAAGATCACGAAACGCATGCCTTCAGCATCCGACAGCTGAACCCCTTCCGGGGGGTGTTGCAGGTATTCCTCGGCCAACGTGCGCGGGCCCTGAGCGCCAACGGTCTGGTGTGGGAGATCCAGGTCCTCAGCGACCGGCCTCAGGGGCTCTGGGCCAACATGCCCTTCAATGGTCAACAGTTCTACACCTTCGGTCTCTGGTCGGCAAATACGGGGCTGCGGCAGGTGCCGATCAATCCCCTGTTCAACATCGGCGACATGATCGCTTCGGCGGAGGCGCTGATCGAAGCACTGCGGCCTGCCCAGGAGCACCTCCCCTTCCCCCTCGCCGACCCGATCGAGGCCTGGCTGCTGGACGAGGAGACCGCCGCGCCCCTGGCGCTGCTGCAGAGCTGCCGCAGCGAGGAGGAGCGACGACGCATCAGCCCGCCCAAATGGATCGCCGCCGAGCGGGGCGATTTCAGCTTCGTCTCCGAGCATCTGTTGCAGCGGCAACTGCCCAACAACGACGGCTACAATCCGCGGGTTCACGCCTCTTTTCTGGAAGCCATGGTGCGTGACCGCGCCGGCCAGACCCGGCGTTGTGTCTGGTACCAGCGCCAGGCGGACGGCAGCGCCTCGGCCTGTGACGATCCGCGGAGCCGACTCGCCGCCGAGCGGTTCCCGGAACTGCCGATCAGTGAAGACTGGTGCAAACCCGAGGAACGCGACCTGATCGCCGACTACATCCGCTGGAAGGCGCCCCAGCTGCTGATGCTGCCTTCACTCGGGGAGGATACCCGTGAGCGCCTGGAACGGCTGGCGGTGAACCAGGCGGAGGCGGTCGAGCGTCTGTGGCGCCTCTACCCGAAAATACACAATCAGGCCCTGTTGAATAGCGCACGGGTCGAAGCAAGAATTCGCACAGCCAACAACAGCTGAGACCCATGAACTACATCAAACAGTCCGACCAACTCAAACAGCCCGACGGCGGCCTGGGCATCCTCCTGGTCAACCTGGGCACCCCCGATGAGCCGACCACGCCGGCGGTGCGCCGCTATCTGGCCGAGTTCCTGAGCGATCCGCGCATCGTCGCCATTCCGCGCTTCCTGTGGATGATCATCCTCCACGGCATCGTGCTGCGGGTGCGGCCCAAGCGTTCGGCGGAGGCCTATCGCTCCATCTGGACCGAGCAGGGCTCGCCCCTGCTGGCGATCTCGAAAAAGCAGACGGCGGCGCTGGAGGGGGCCCTGAAACCGCGCCTGCGGGGCAGTGTCCATTTCGCCCTCGGCATGCGTTACGGCAATCCGTCGATCCCCGAGGCCCTGGAACAGTTGCGACGGCACAACGTGCAGCGCCTGCTGGTGCTGCCCCTCTACCCCCAGTACTCGGCCACCACCACCGCCTCGATCTTCGACGCGGTGACCGACGAGCTGCAGCGCTGGCGCTGGATCCCGGAGATCCGCTTCATCCACCGCTATCATGACGACCCGGCCTATCTGGACGCCCTCAGCGCCAGCATCCGGGAGTTTCAACAGCGTGAGGGACCGGCGCAGAAGCTGCTGTTCTCCTTTCACGGCATCCCCCGCGACTACCACGAATCGGGCGACCCCTACCCGGACGAGTGCCACGCCACCGCCCGCGGCGTGGTGGAGCGGCTCGACCTGGCCACCGATCAGTGGCAGGTCTCCTTCCAGTCGCGCTTCGGCGCCCAGGAGTGGATGAAGCCCTATACCGACGAGACCCTCAAGCAGTGGGGCGCGCAAGGCGTGGCGAGCGTGCAGGTGGTCTGTCCCGCCTTCTCGGCCGACTGCCTGGAGACCCTGGAGGAGATCGGCGAGGAGAACCGGGAGTACTTCCTGCAGGCCGGCGGCCAGTCCTACGCCTATATCCCCTGTCTCAACGACCGTCCCGATCACATCGCCATGCTGGGCGATCTCATCGCCCGGCACGTGCGCGGCTGGCCGGAAGAAGCGTCCACCGAGTCCGCAAATGAAAGCCAATGATTTTCGCGCGATACTCGAAAAAACACGTAGGGTGCGGCTTGCCGCACCGAATCAGCCATCCGTCGTTCGAGACAGACGGTGCGGCAAGCCGCACCCTACACGCGAACAACACTCTGGTGTGTTCGGCATGACAGCACCATACAACCCGGAGTTCTCCGATGTCCGATAAACCCCATCCGGTGGATATCAAGGTCCACCAGCAATCCCGTCTGCTCGACATCAGCTTCGACGACGGCGCCGCCTTCTCCCTGCCCTGCGAATACCTGCGGGTCTACTCGCCCTCGGCCGAGACCCGCGGGCACAGCCCGGCCACCGCCAAGCTGGAGAAAGGCAAGGAGCTGGTCAGCATCACCCGCATCGACCCGGTCGGCAACTATGCCATCAAGATCCATTTCGACGACGGCCACAACTCGGGCCTCTACGACTGGCAGTACCTCTATAACCTGGGCCAACATCGCGACGCGCTCTGGCAGGCTTATCTGGAGAAACTGGAAGCGGTCGGATATCAGCGCAGGGAGCCGGAGCTGAAACCGCGGGAAGGTGGCGGATGATCGGTCTCCCCGGGATTGTTCAGGACGAACCGAGAAGATCCTGAGTATCGAATATGAGCACCCCTTTCACTCTCGATGAACGTCTGGCCCGGGATTGCCACCGATTGGCGAGCCTGCCGTTATCCGAGCTGTTGTTGATGAACAACGCACTGGTGCCCTGGTTCATCCTGGTTCCCCGGGTCGAGGTGAGCGAACTCCACGAGTTGCCTCCGCCCCGGCAACAGGATCTGCTCGGAGAGATCAATCTGGTCTGCCGTTTCGTACAGCACGACTTCACCCCCGACAAACTCAATGTGGCCGCCATCGGCAATATCGTGCGTCAGTTGCACGTCCATGTGGTCGGCCGCCGGGTGAACGATATCTGCTGGCCCGGTGTTGTCTGGGGGATGAATCAACGTGAGGCCTATGACCAGCCCGCGCTCGATGCCATCTGCCGGCAGTTAAGCGCTTTCCTACCTGCCGGAACCCGGTATCATCCCGTCGAGAGCAAGCCCTGACCGAACCTCTCTTGCCCGGCACCCCGCTCATTGATCCAGGTAACCGAGTCGCCACCCGATCCATGATCTGGCTCAACCGGGATTCCGATTGAGATCCACACGAGACAGGCAAATTGGCTACACTAGTAGGCGATACCAGACCTTCCACCTGCCTGGAAGCCGGTACGACCTCAGGAATAAACGACCAAAGCAAACGCTGGGGGGAAGGGGCCAATGGAAGAATCACTGCAACGACTACTCGACGCCGAGACCGAGGCGCAGCAGATACACCAGAAAGCCGAGCAGGCGCGGGAACGGATGATCCAGGAGGCGCTACAGGAAGCGAAAACCAAGGATGAGCACTTCGAGGCTCGCATCCCCGAACTGCACAAGAGCTTCATGGAGAAAGCCGAGTCGCGCGCGGTACAGACCATCGCCGAGCTGAAGAAACGCTTCGATGAACGCCATGCCCAACTGCGCGAGTACGCCGAGGTGCGCGAGGAGGATGCGCTCGATGCCGCCTTCGCCGTCCTGATCGATCCGATGGCGGACGAAGACTAGGTCCTGTCGGATCAGTGCTGACAGGTACTCGATGACTTCGCTCCGCGATCAAGCCTACCTCAAGACCCGCGTCGGGATCTTTGCCAGCCGTCTCTTCTCCAGCGCCGACATCGAACGCCTCAAGGGGATGTCGCTGAGTCAGCTGGGTGAGGCCTTCGACCTGCTGCCGATCTTCGAGGAATCCCTGGAGCTGAGACAGAAGAGCAGCCTGGTGGAACAGGCGCTGCTGAGGCGGATCATGTTCGAACTCAAGGTGCTGCTGCGACCACTCCGGGGCCAGGCCCGTGATCTGCTGCTCTACTGGCCGCGAAAGTACGAACTCTACAATCTCAAGACCCTGATCCGCGGCAAGCTCAACGACCTGGGCATGGAGGAGATACGCGACAATCTTCACGACATGCCCGACAACATCCGCCTGCCCCACGAATCGCTGCTGCGGGCGGAAAACGTGCTGGAGATGTTGCGTCAGCTGGACCAGGGCCCCTATGCCCTGATCGCCCGCCAGGCACGCCACGTCTATGAAGAGCAGAACGAAGGCTTCTCCCTCGACGCCGCCATCGACCGCCTCTACTACACCGGCATGCAGCGCCACATCAGCATGAGCGAAGGGGTCGACAAACGGGACTTGCAGAAGCTGATCGCACTCATGATCGACCGGCAGAACATCCTCTGGCTGCTGCGCTACCGACTGGTCTACCGTTTCGCACCCAGTGAGGCCTACTACCTGCTGATCCCCACCGGCGGCCACATTCAGCGCACCCAGCTGATGGAGCTCGCCAATCTTAGCGGACTGCAGACCACCATCGAACATCTGCCCGAACCCTTTCAACGACTGCTCGGCGAGGCCGGCGACATCACCCAGGTGCGCCAGCGGCTCGATCACTACGTGTCACAGGAGTTGCAGAAACTGATGCGCTACAGCCAGGACGCGGTGGTCTCGGCCCTCTGTTACCTGATCGTCCGCGACATCGACATGAGGAACCTTTACGCCATCATTCAAGGCAAGCTGCTGCGACTGCAACCGGAGTTGATCGATCAGGCCATACCCGGCGACCCCCAGGAGGCGGTGACATGATCCGAAGCGCCCCGCCCTGGCATGAGAGAAACCGTGTTTAGTCCGCTGCCGATCAAGCACATCAGTCTGCAGGTGCTCACCGGCGACCTGCCGAATGCCTCTGTGATCCTGGCCGAACTGGAAAACTTCAGCCCCGATCCCCGGCCTTTCGACGAAGAGGCCCTGCCAGAGGTGCCCGGAGTGGATTTTCGCGCCATCTATGCCCAGGCCCGCTCCCGTCTGGAGAAGATCGCACAACAGATCGACTTCACCCTGAGCCCTCCATTGCAGTCTGCCGGACCGATCACCGAGGAGCAGCTGCGGGAGGTCAACGACTGGCTGGGCAAAGCCTGGGAGACCTGCTCCGCCTTCGAGGAGAGCCGACGCCTGCAGCAGGAGGAACGGCGCAGCATCGACCAGCTCGAGAATTCGCTGGCCAACTTTCGCAACCTGAATATCGACCTGGGACAGCTGCAGGCGGAGCGGGGGTTTCTCGAAACCCGCATCGGCATGGTGCCGCGCGCCCAGCTGCAGCAGCTGGGAGACGCCCTGAGCCTGGACGGCTATATCCTCTTCCCCTACATGGAGAGCGAGAGCGACACCCATGTGGTGGTGGTCGGTAGCGGCGGCCGCGAACAGTCGCAACTCAAATCGGTGCTCGATAACGCCGGCTTCCGCAGCCTCGAGATCCCGCCCGAGTTGAAGGCGGAGCCGGAAAAGGCGAAACGCCAGTTGGACACGCGCCGGAGCACGGTGGAACAGACGTCACAACGGCTGGACAAGGAGGTCCGGGCCTGGGGTGATGGCGCGCGTGAAGAGCTGGAGCACGCAGCCCGGGTGCTGCATCTGGCCGCACCCTATGTGGCGCTCGGCGAGGCGGCGCGCCAGCGCGGCGATCTGTCCCGACTACAGGGCTGGGTGCCGGCCGAGGACCTGGAGCTGGTCGAACGCAGCCTGCAGGAGAAGCTGGCCAGCCCTTTCGTGCTCGAGTCGCGCGACCCCCTGCCGGAAGAGCGCACACTGGTACCCTCGGTGATGCGGCACAACCGGCTGCTGAGCCCCTTCTCCAGCCTGGTCACCCAGTATGGGGTACCGCGCTATGGCGAGGTCAATCCGACCCACCTCTTCGCCCTCACCTACATCCTCATGTTCGGCATGATGTTCGGCGACGTGGGCCACGGCGCGGTGATTCTCGGCGCCGCCCTGCTGTTTCGCGGCAAACTGGGCAAGTTCACCGCCTTCGGTATCGCCGCCGGGCTCTCCTCGATCCTGTTCGGCTTCCTCTACGGCAGCATTTTCGGCTACGAGCACGTGATGCACGCGATCTGGATCTCGCCCCTGAGCGATCCCCTCTATATGCTCTCGGTGGCGCTCTTCTGGGGCATCGGTTTCATCACCCTGGTGACCTCGCTCAACATCCTCAACCACCTGGTCGAAGGTGATCGCATCGGCGCCTTGTTCGGGCACAACGGCCTGCTCACCCTGCTGCTCTATGCCGGCATGCTCGGCACCGGCTTCACCTTCTACAGCAGGGGTTCGGTGGGGGCCTTCTGGGCGATACTCGCCATCCTCTCCCTGATCGGGATTTTCGCCCAGCGCCTGATCGAACAGGACGCGCCCATCGGCGAGCGCATCCTGGTGGCCTTCATCGAGACCTTCGAGACCATTACCGGTTATATCTCCAACACGCTCTCGTTCCTGCGTGTGGCCGCCTTCAGCCTGAACCACGTGGCGCTGGCCATCGCCATCTTCACCATGGCCAACATGATGGGCGACACCGGCCACTGGGTCACCATCGTGTTGGGCAACATCTTCATTCTGGTGCTGGAGGGGCTGATCGTCGCCATCCAGGTATTGCGTCTCGAGTTTTACGAGGGCTTCTCCCGTTTCTATGCGGGGGACGGCAAGGCCTTCAAGCCGCTGACGCTTTGACTGCAGTGATTCGCGTCATGAGATTATGCCTCCGGAACGAAACCGACGAATCGACATCTCGGCCAGTGATGGTGGGGCAGGGCTCCACCCTACCGGTCATCGAAGTGTAGGGTGGGGCCCTGCCCCACCAAATGAAGCAGAATAAAACAGACAACTCGAAACTCAATGTAAAGAGGAGCACGCTATGTACTGGCTTATCGCAGCAATGACCCTGGGCATCGCCGGCATGATCATCACCGGCGTCATCATGGAGATCCAGCCGGCCAGGGTCTCGCGACCCTGGTTCAAGCCGACCATCGGCGTCAATCTGATCGTCTTCGTCGCCGCCCAGGCGGCGCTGCTCTTCATGGGCGTGCAGGAGGTCATGGCCGCTCCGGCGCTCGAAGCGGCGGCGGGCGAGTTCACCATCGGCCAGGGTCTCGGCATCATCGGCGTGGGCATTCCGACGGCGCTCAGCACCATCGGCGCCGGTATCGCCGTGGGCCCCATCGGCGCCGCCTCCCTGGCGGTGCTGGCCGAGAAGCCGGAGATCTTCGGCCGCACCCTGATCTATCTGGGCCTGGCCGAAGGTATCGCCATCTACGGCCTGGTCATGAGTATCCTGTTGCTGGACAAGATCTGACACGCCATGGCCGACCCAGCCGCCTATCCGGTCCGAAACATCTTCATCGGCGGCCCGGCGCTGACCGATGGCTTTCGCCTGATCGGTTTCGAAACCCTGACCGATCCGAACGTGCAGCAACTGGATCATCTGCTCGGAGAGCTGCAGCGGGAACGCCAGCGCGCCCTGCTCATCATCGAACAGTCGATCAACCGGATGGGTTCCAAACTGCTTGATCAGATCCGCAGCGAAGGTGGACGTATCGTGCTCTCGGAAGTCCCTTCACTGCACGATCCCGACACCTTTCAGTGCGAACTGGATGCCCAGCTGAAGAAACTGACGGGCGGTTGAACAGGCCCCAGGAGAGAGAATGTGAATCAGGTTGAAGCACTGGAAAAAGCAATCCTCGATCGAGCCCGAATGATGGCCGACGAGTGCGCTCACCGTGCCGAGGCGGGACGCAAGAACATCCTGCGCGAAGCCAGCGAACGCTTACACCTCAAGGAGGAGAAGGAGACCTTACTGGCCAAATCCCAGGCTGAGCGCGCCTACCTGCGCAAGGTCCAGGCCGATGAACTGAAACTGCGCAGCAAGATGGATCATATGCGCTGGAACCTGGTGCAGGTGGTGATCCAGCGGCTGCCCGAGCGCATGCGCACCCTGACCGCAGACGAGGGCCGATATGTCGAGTGGCTAATGAAACTGCTCAGCCAGGCGGCCCGGCAGATCGAACAGGACACTCTGGAGGTCTCGGTCAACGACGACGATCTGCGACGGCTGAAGCCCAAATGGAACGAGCTGACCGCCGATCTCGCCCCCGGCAAAAGCTTCCAGCTGCGCGACAAGAGCATCGACACCGTTGGCGGCTGCCTGGTGACCACGCCCGACAAACGGGTGCAGATCGACCATACCTTCGAGGGACGCCTGGCCCGTCTCGAGCGCAAGATCCATCAAGCGCTGGTGGAGCGGCTGCTGCCGCCGGTCGGCGAAGGGCAGGCAATCTGATCAAGGTGGAGACTGCGGCCGACGCCAGGTCCTCATCCAACAGCTTGGGAAAGACGACTTCATGAACAAAACAAGCAGAAAAGGCACCATCCTCGAGATCAACGGCCCCATCGTCACCATCCGGCTGCCTGGCGTGCACAACGGTGAACAGGTGCGAATCGGCAGTCTCGGCCTCTACGGCGAGGTGATCGCCCTGGAGGGCAAGAACGCCATCGTGCAGATCTACGAATCGACCGAGATGGTGCGACCGGGCGAGCCGGTCGAGGGACTCAACCATCCGCTGTCGGTGGAACTCGGTCCCGGCTTGATTGGCGGTATTTTCGACGGCGTGCAGCGCCCATTGGAGGAGATGTTTCTCAAGGCCGGCGACCAGATTCCCCGCGGTCTCAGTCCCGCCCCCCTCGATCGGCAGAAACAGTGGCATTTCGTGCCGAGAGAGAACCTGGAGCCCAACATGCCGATCATCGGCGGCGCCCGCCTCGGCTCGGTGCAGGAGACCGAGACGGTGGAACACCGCATCCTGGTGCCGCCCGATGTGGAGGGCGAGCTGATCGAGCTGGCTCCCGAGGGGGACTACAACCTGGAGGAGACCATCGCCCAGGTACGCGATCGGCAAGGTCACGTCCACCACCTGAAACTCTACCACCGCTGGCCGGTGCGCAAACCCCGTCCCTATCAGAGCCGCGACAACGGCATCGAGCCCCTGATCACCGGCCAGCGCATCCTCGACACCTTCTTTCCCCTGCTCAAGGGCAGCAAGTGCGCGGTGCCCGGCCCCTTCGGCGCCGGCAAGACGGTGGTGCAGCACCAGGTGGCGCGCTGGGCCAACGCCGACATCGTCATCTACGTCGGCTGCGGCGAGCGTGGCAACGAGCTGGTCGACGTGCTCGACAGCTTCCCCAAGCTGAAGGACCCCTACTCCGGCCGTCCTTTGATGGAGCGCACCCTGCTCATCGCCAACACCTCCAACATGCCGGTGGTAGCGCGCGAGGCGTCGATCTACGTCGGCATCACCCTGGCCGAGTACTTCCGCGACCAGGGCTACGACGTGGTGATGCTGGCCGACTCCACCAGCCGCTGGGCCGAAGCCCTGCGCGAGGTCTCGGGCCGTCTCGGCCAGATGCCTGTGGAGGAGGGCTACCCCGCCTACCTGGCCTCCCGCCTGGCCGCCTTCTACGAGCGCGCCGGCCGGGTCGAGACCATGGACTGCGGCAAGGGCTCGGTGAGCCTGATCGGCGCCGTCTCCCCGCCCGGCGGCGACTTCTCGGAGCCGGTCACCAGCCATACCAAGGAGATCATCCAGACCTTCTGGGCGCTCTCCAAGGAGCTGGCCGACGCCCGCCACTACCCGGCCATCGACTGGGTCGACAGCTTCTCCGCCGATGTCGGCACCGCCGCCGAGTGGTGGCACGAGCACATCGACCGCACCTGGGAGAAGCGCCGCGGCCAGGCTCTGGCCATGCTGGCGCGCGACGCCGAGCTGTCGCGCATCGTCAACCTGGTCGGCCCGGAGGCCCTCTCTTCGGCCCAGCGCTGGGTGCTGGAGGGTGCGGCGCTGGTCAAGGACGGGGTATTGCAGCAGAGCGCGCTGGATCCCGTGGACACTTTCTCCTCGCCGGAGAAGCAGTTCCTGCTGCTCGACCTGATCCTCTCGGTCTACGACGAGGGGGCGGCCCTGATCGAGATGGGCGTGCCGGTGCAGGAGCTCTCGGAGATGCCGATACTGGCCAAGCTGCGCCGCTGCAAGGAGCTCTACGACTCCTCCCAGATCGACCAGCTGCGCGCCTTCCGTGACGAGGCGCTGCAGGACTTCAAGGCCATCCATTCCGAATACGCGCAACGCGGGGAGCAGACAGCATGAGCGCCAAGGAGTACCGAACCGCAGCCGCCGCCCGCGGCGGCCTGCTGACCGTCAGCGGGGTGCCCAACATCGCCTTCGGCGACCGGGTGCACATCCGCGACCAGAAGGGGACCACCCGCAACGGCCAGGTGATCCGCAGCGCCCACGAAGAGGTACTGATCCAGGTCTTCGAGGGCACCGACGACCTCGATATGGAGAACACCTGGGTACGCTTCCTCGACGAACCGCTGGAGATCGCCCTCTCCCCCGAAATCCTCGGCCGCATCTTCAACGGCCTGGGCGAGCCGCGCGACTTCCGCCCACCCATCGTATCGAGCCTGCGCCGCAGCATCAGCGCCGCCGCCTTCAACCCGGCGGCGCGCACCTATCCGCGCGAGTTCATCCAGACCGGTGTCTCCACCATCGACGGCCTCAACTCCCTGGTGCGCGGCCAGAAGCTGCCGATCTTCTCCGCCTCCGGCCTGCCCCACAACCGGCTGGCGGCGCAGATCGTGCGCCAGGCCAAGCTGCCCGACGACGACAGCCGCTTCTCGGTGGTGTTCGCCGCCATGGGCGTCTCCTATGCCGACGCCCGCTTCTTCCAGGAGGAGTTCGCCTCCTCCGGCGTGCTCGGCAACGTGGTGATGTTCGTCAACATGGCCGACGACCCGCCGGTCGAGCGCCTCACCCTGCCGCGCATGGCGCTCACCGCCGCCGAGTACCTCGCCTTCGACCTGGACCGCCACGTGCTGGTGGTGATGACCGACATGACCCACTACGCCGAGGCCCTGCGCGAAGTGGCCACCGCCAAGGGCGATGTGCCGGCGAGAAAGGGCTATCCCGGCTACCTCTACTCCGACCTGGCGGAGATCTACGAGCGCTCCGGCCGCATCAAGGACCGCCACGGCTCCATCACCCTGGTGCCGGTGCTGAGCATGCCGAGCGACGACATCACCCACCCGATCCCCGACCTCACCGGCTACATCACCGAGGGCCAGATCGTGCTCAGCCGCGAGCTGCACAACCAGGGCATCTACCCGCCGGTGCACATCTCGCCGTCGCTGTCGCGCCTGATGAAGGACGGTATCGGCAAAGACTTCACCCGCGAGGACCACCCCCACGTCTCCAACCAGCTCTACGCCCTCTACGCCCGGGCGCTGGAGACGCGCAACCTGGCCTCCATCATCGGCGCCGACGAGCTCTCCGCCCGCGACCGTCGCTACCTGGAGTTCGCCGACGCCTTCGAGGCCCGCTTCGTGCAGCAGGGCGAGGACGAGGACCGCAGCATCGAGGAGACCCTCAACCTGGCCTGGGACCTGCTGTCCACCTTCCCGCCACAGGCCTTGACCCGCGTCACCGAGACCGAGATGGCCAAATATCACAGGCAGAGCGGCGCATGACCGGCAATCGACTCAAGGCGGCGCCGACCAAGAACACGCTGCTCAATCTCAAGCGGCAGCTTGCCTTCCTCGAGGACGGCCACAGCCTGCTCGAACGGAAACGTGAACTGCTCACGCGCCTCGTCTACCAGCGTATCGGCGAGTACCGCAAGATACGCGACCAGGCCCACGAAGCCGTAAAGCAGGCTTACCACTGGCTCAGCATGTTGCAACTGCGCATGTCCAGCCGAGCCCTGCACCAGGCCACCCTAGGCGTCAAGCCCGCCCTCGAACTGAAGATCCTCCCCCGCCGCAATCTGGGCGTCGAATACCCCTCGGTCAGCGGTGAACTGCTTCCGCTCAACCCGGTAGGCCTCTTCGGCACCGATCCCAGCTTCGACGAAACGCGACAACACTTCGCCGAAGCGGCGCTGCTGCTCTCCAAGATGGGCGAAGTCTCCATGAGCCTGAGCCGGCTCATCGCCGAGCAAAGAAAAGCCCAGAAACGGGTAAACGCCCTGCGCTACAACATCATTCCCCGATATCGAAACACAATCCGGTTTATCGAGAATGCCTTGGAGGAAGAGGAAAGGAATGCCTTGTTTCAGGTAAAAGTGCTACGGGAGCAGGAGAGGATTTGATAGCCACGGTCACGGATGACATCAATGCACGCTACCCCAGTTACCATCAGAAACCCGATGACTGGTTAAAAATGCAACTGGGTAAGTAACTCATGCCTTCGACGATATGCGTACATCGTGGAATGCGAAATATCTGAATACTTATCGAAGTGATCCTTTACTTGCTTTGAAGTCAGACGGCTCATAGCTGTGTCTAGACACGACTTGTAACCGTCTATATATAGTTTTGCAAAGTCGGCGAGAACCAAGAGCCATGGACAGACAAATAAGCCACTACGAGAACAAACTTGCTTTCGAGACAGATTCCTGGGACCTGAAAGTCGCTCTCGAGTCCGGAGAGAACGTCGTGATCATTGATTCCCGCTCACCGGAGGCATATCAGAAAGAACATATACAAGGCGCCGTCAACATTCCGCATAGGGAAATGAACGCAGAAACAACTTCCAGTCTTGAGCGATCAGCCTTGGTTGTTATCTACTGCGACGGTATCGGCTGTAATGCATCGACCAAGGGCGCTCTCAACATGACAAGGCTCGGGTTTCGAGTCAAAGAGCTGATTGGCGGCCTGGATTGGTGGAAAAGAGATGGGCACAGAACGGAAACATCAGGGCAAACCAGTGAGGCGGCCAGCTGTGGCTGCGATTGAGGCATCGCAGAACAGGTCGCTCCAGCCGACGTCAGCGCTGACGCGCCCCCTCGCCTGAACTCGGCGATAGCCGGAAGGAAAAACATGGGAGTCTATCGGGGTCAGAGTAGATTTTCATTAACCCTAACATGTAGTAGTCGCGACTTGATCTGACAGTTACCGGTTTCGATGGTGTGTCTGTCAGGTCAAGTTCAGCCTACATTCTTTTCCTTCCAGACTCGTTTTCCGTCTCGCAGTGTGGCAATAGGTGTTCGGCCACAGCACATCTT
>JBNLGI010000187.1:0-2551 GCA_050305975.1 Sedimenticolaceae bacterium
TGCTTCAGCGGCTCGGCGTCGGCCTGGGGCAGCTCCACGTCGACCCCCTGGGTCAGCAGCGGCGCGGTGATCATGAAGATCACCAGCAGCACCAGCATGACGTCGATATAGGGCACCACATTGATCTCCGACATGGGCTTGCGGCGGTTCTGTTGACGACTCATCGGTGCCTTTCCGTCAGTTGCCCACCTGGCGCTGCAGGATGGTGGTGAACTCCTCCAGGAAATCGTCGTAGCGGTTGTTCAGCCGCTCCACCTTGTTGGAGTAGCGGTTGTAGGCCACCACCGCCGGGATCGCCGCGAACAGGCCGATGGCGGTGGCGATCAGTGCCTCGGCGATGCCGGGCGCCACCAGCGCCAGGGTCGCGGCCTTGACGTTACCCAGGGCGGTGAAGGAGTTCATGATGCCCCAGACGGTGCCGAACAGGCCCACGTAGGGGCTGGTGGAACCGATGGTGGCCAGGGTGCTGAGATGATTCTCCAGCCGGTCCACCTCCCGGTTGAGCGACACCCGCATGGAGCGCTGGGCGCCCTGCACCATGGCCATCGGGTCCTTGTGGCCCTTGGTGCGCAGACGCGCGAACTCGCGAAAGCCGGCGCGGAAGATGGACGCCATGCCCGAGTCGTCCTCCCCGTCCCGTTCGATCTGGCGGTAGAGCTCCGCCAGGTCGCCGCCGGACCAGAAACGGGACTCGAACTCGTCGGCGGCGCGCAGGGCCCTGCGCAGGACCCGCCGGCGATCGAAGATCATGGTCCAGGAGGTGACCGACGCGAACACCAGTAGCGCGATGACGAGCTGCACCACGAGGCTTGCGTTCAGAATCAGATGAGTGATGGAGAGGTCAGTCGACATCCGGGATCTCCAGTAAAAGCGCTTGCGGAATCGGTGTTGGGCGCATGCTGTTCAAATCCACACAGGCGATTTTGATCTCGCCGCTGCACAGAAGTTGATCGTCCTCCACCCGCCTGACCTCCTGATGGAAGGTGAGGCTGGCGCGGCCCCTGGCCGCCAGGGACGCGCTGACCTCCAGCGCATCGTTGAAACGGGCGGGCAGATGGTAACCCACATCGACCGAGCGGACTGCGAAGATGATCCCCTCCTGAGCCAACAGACGATCCTGTTCGAAACCGAGGCTGCGCAGCCACTCGGTCCGAGCCCGCTCCATGAACTTGAGATAGTTGGCGTAATAGACCACGCCACCGGAATCGGTGTCCTCGTAGTAGACCCTGACCGGCCAGACAAATCGGTTACTGCTGTTCATACCCCAAAATCAGACCGTCAACAGGAAGCATGCAGTTCCCGTATTATGAGTCAGTTAACTGGACCAAGTTCCCCTTCCTTACAGGGGGTTATGTGTCACATTTCACGAAAGAGATCATCATCGGACGGCACCATGTCCCCCGCCCTGGGCGAAAGCCCGAAGTGGAGATAGGCGGTGCGCGTGGCGACCCGGCCCCGCGGAGTGCGCATGAGGAAGCCCTGCTGGATCAGATAGGGCTCCAACACATCCTCGATGGTGCCCCGCTCCTCACCGATGGCGGCGGCCAGATTGTCCACGCCGACCGGTCCCCCGTCGAACTTTTCGATCACGGCCAGCAGCAGGCGGCGGTCCATGCCGTCGAAACCGTTGGCGTCCACCTTGAGCATGCCGAGGGCGGCGTCGGCCAGTTCGACGGTGATGTGACCATCCCCTTTCACCTGGGCGTAATCGCGCACCCGCCGCAACAGCCGGTTGGCGATGCGCGGCGTACCCCGGGAACGGCGGGCGATCTCGGCCGCGCCGCCGGTATCGATACCGATGTTGAGGATACCCGCCGAGCGGGTGACGATGTGCGACAGATCGGCGACGTCGTAAAACTCCAGTCGCTGCACGATGCCGAATCGGTCGCGCAGCGGCGAGGTCAGCAGTCCGGCGCGGGTGGTGGCGCCAACCAGGGTGAAGGGGGGCAGATCGAGCTTGATCGAGCGCGCCGCCGGCCCCTCGCCGATCATGATGTCGAGCTGGAAATCCTCCATCGCCGGATAGAGCACCTCCTCCACCACCGGGCTGAGGCGATGGATCTCGTCGACGAAAAGGACATCGTGCGGCTCCAGATTGGTCAGCAGAGCGGCCAGGTCACCCGGCCGTTCCAGCACCGGACCGGAGGTCTGACGCAGATTGACTCCCATCTCGTTGGCGATGATGTGGGCCAGGGTGGTCTTGCCCAGCCCCGGAGGACCGTGAAACAGTACGTGATCCAGCGGTTCCAAGCGCTTTTGGGCGGCCTCGATGGCGATTTTCAGGGTCTCCACCACGGGTTTTTGACCGATGTATTCCGAGAGGCGCTCCGGGCGCAGGGATTGAATCTCCGGCCCCTGGTCCTCCGGCAGAAACCGGCCGGTGACAACGCTCTGGGAATCCGAAAAATCAATGGATCGATCATCTGTCATGAGGGCCTCTCACCTTTGTAGACTTCATCGAACAATTCTTCCGGGGTGGCCAAATCGGGGTTTCGGTCAAAGGCATCGGCAATCATCTTTTTGGCATCCGATACCCGGTGCCCCAATTGAT
>JBNLGI010000188.1:0-76434 GCA_050305975.1 Sedimenticolaceae bacterium
AAAGGTCCCCACCGTCAGCACCACGGCGCGGGCGCGGAACTTGAGCCCCATCTGGGTGACCACTCCGGTGACCCGCTCGCCCTCCACCAGCAGGTCGTCCACCGCCTGTTGGAACAGTTGCAGGTTGGGCTGGTTCTCCAGCGCGTGACGGATCGCCGCCTTGTAGCGGATGCGATCGGCCTGGGCCCGGGTGGCGCGTACCGCCGGTCCCTTGCGCGAATTGAGAATGCGAAACTGGATGCCCCCCCGGTCGGCGCCCTGTGCCATGATACCGCCAAGGGCGTCGATCTCCTTCACCAGATGGCCTTGCCGATGCCGCCGATGGCCGGATTGCAGCTCATCTGCCCCAGGGTTTCGATGTTGTGGCTCAGCAGCAGCGTGCGCGCGCCCATGCGCGCCGCCGCCAGGGCGGCTTCGGTGCCGGCATGGCCGCCACCTACCACGATGACATCAAAGTCGACTTCAAAAAACATAATGGACGTCTGGTGTAAGGGTCTCAAACAGCGGCTAGTTTAGCCGATATGAGGTGCCGGGGTCAGGCTGGAGAACGCTCAGTATGCACACAGAATTGATGCGAATCATCGATACCGCCGGGGAGATTCTGCTCGGCAAGAACCGGGTCATCAAACTCTCGATCGCCTGCCTGCTGGCCCGTGGCCATCTGCTGATCGAGGATCTGCCCGGTGTCGGCAAGACCACCCTGGCCCACACCCTGGCCCATCTGCTGGGCCTGCACTATCAGCGTATCCAGTTCACCAGCGACCTGCTCCCCTCCGACATCATCGGCGTCTCCATCTTCCAGCAGGAGGAGCAGCGCTTCCAGTTTCACCCCGGCCCGCTCTTCGCCCAGCTGGTGCTGGCCGATGAGATCAACCGCGCCACCCCCAAGGCGCAGAGCGCCCTGCTCGAGGCCATGGAGGAGCGCCAGGTGACCGCCGACGGCGTCACCCACGGCCTGCCGCAGCCGTTTTTCGTCATCGCCACCCAGAATCCCCTGCATCAGATAGGCACCTTTCCGCTGCCCGAGTCTCAGCTCGACCGCTTTCTCATGCGCATCCATATCGGCTATCCGGAACGCGGCGCCGAACGCAGTTTGCTCGCCGGCGAGGATCGGCGGACCATGCTCCAGCGCCTGCCGGCGGCGTTGACGCCGGAGCAGCTGAACCGGCTCCAGCAGCAGGTGAACACCATCCACGTGGCCGACGCCTTGCTCGACTACTGTCAGGACATTCTCGAGCATACCCGCCACTCTCCCGACTACCAGCACGGCCTCTCGCCCCGGGCGGGACTCGCCATCCTGCAGAGCGCCAAGGCCTGGGCCCTGATCGAGGGACGCCCCCAGGTGCTGCCGGAAGACCTGCAGGCCATCCTTCCCTCCACCGTCGGCCATCGCCTGCAGCCGGCCGGCGAGATCGTCGGAGAGGGCGGAGGCGGCCTGGTCGAGCGCCTGCTCGAGGCGGTCCCGATCCCCTGACCATGGCGGCCCTCACCCTCCCCGCACGTCTGCTGCGCTTTCGTCGTCGCGCCTTCAGCGACGGTCATGGTGGCGTGGCGATCCGACCACGCAGTATCTATATCATTCCGACCCGTCAGGGCCTGCTGCTGGTCCTGGTGTTGATGCTGATGCTGGCCGGGTCGATCAACTATGGCAGCAATCTGGGCCATCTGGTCACCTTTCTGCTGGCCGGCGTCTGGCTTTCCGCCATCCTGCACACCTGGCGCAATTTGTTGGGCGTCAGCCTGCGCGCCGCCCAGGTGGCGCCGGTTTTCGCTGGTCAGGATGCCGTGTTTCAGATCCGCATCAGCAATCCCTCCCGCCTCGATCGTTTCGGTCTCACCCTGAGGCGAGAGCAGATCCGGGGCCAATCGACCGATCTGCCGGCTTCCGAAACACGGCTGTTACAGCTACCGCTACCCACGCAACGCCGCGGTCTGCTCAGACTGCCGGAGGTCACCCTGCAGACGGTCTACCCGCTGGGCCTGTTCCGCGCCTGGAGCTATGCCGAGCTCGACCTCAGCTGTCTGGTCTATCCGCAACCAGCTGTGACCGGCTCGCCACCGGTCGAGGCCAGTTATACGGCCAGTGACGACGGTGACCGTGGCGTCGGCGCAGACGACTTCGTCGGACTGCGTGGTTACCGCCTGGGAGACTCGCCCCGCCACATCGACTGGAAGGCCTTGGCCCGTCACCGCGGCCTGCTCAGCAAGCAGTTCGGCGGTGACCGCACCGAACGCATCGAACTCGATTGGGATCTGCTGCCGCCGGTGGATACAGAGCAGCGACTGAGTCTGATGTGCCGTTTCATCCTGCAGGCCGAAGGGGAGTCGCACTCCTACAGTCTGCGTCTACCGGGTGTCGTCATCGAACCTGGGCAGGGCGAGCAGCACAAGCATCGCTGTCTGGCTGCCCTTGCACTATACGGGGGAGCGGGGTGAGAGCGACCACCGACCAGTCCCTCACTCCCGGTCTGCAGCTACAGCTCTATCTGCTCACCGGCCTGGTACTGCTGCCGCATGTGACTCATCTGCCACTCGTGGTCGGCCTGTTTCTGTTTGCCGCCCTCGGCTGGCGTCTGGCCAGCCTGCGCCTGCCCAAGCTTCAGCCCGGCCGCTGGCTGCTGGCGCTGGTGACCTTCATCACCGTAGTGCTGATCTACAGCCAACATCAGACCCTGCTCGGTCGGGATGCCGGCGTCTCCCTGCTTACTGCAATGCTGGTCTTGAAAACCCTCGAGGTGAGAAAGCGGCGGGATCTCACGGTCACCGTCTATATCGCCTATTTCGTCATCGTCACCCAGTTTCTTTTCAACCAGTCATTTGTCCTGCTTCTCTATCTGCTCACGATACTTGTCGGCCACACCGCGCTGCTGTTGGCGATTCACCGTGTCACTCCGGCCAGACAGGTTCTCGAACCCTATCGCAGAACCTTCTGGATCTGTCTGCAGTCACTGCCCATCGCGCTGATTCTGTTTGTGCTGTTTCCACGATTGACCCAACCCCTGTGGCATGTCGGTCTCGACTCCAGTGCCCGCACCGGTCTCAGTGAGCGGGTCAGCCCGGGTACCATCAGCCGCTTGATCCAATCCTCGGAGGTAGCCTTCCGCGTCAGCTTCAAAGATCAGGTCCCCCCACGGGAGAATCGATACTGGCGCGCGCTGGTGATGTGGGACACAGACGGCTACAGCTGGTTCACGCGCCGGGAACAGCCTCTGGAGCTTGGCGATCAGGGACTGGTATCCGGCGACATTCCGATTGCCTATCGGGTCTTCCTCGAGCCCCATCATCAACGTTGGCTCTATGCTCTGGATATGCCCGCCAATCGTACCGGCAGCGCCACATTGACCGAGGACTTTCTGCTTCGCGCCACCGGGCCCGTCACCCAGGCAATTCAGTACGAAGCACTCTCCTATATCGACTACCATATTCAATCCTCTCCTCCATCACAGTTGCAGCGAGCACTGCAGCTGGGCGAGAACGTAACGCCACAGCAGCGCAAACTGGTCGCGTCATGGCGCAGGGGGGGAGCGGATGCTCAGACCATAGTGCAACGCGCACTCGACTACTTTCGCGAGCAACCCTTTGTATACACCCTCAATCCACCCACCTATCTCGACAATCCAGTGGAGCAGTTCCTGTTCGAATCCCGGGAGGGATTCTGCGAACACTATGCCTCAGCCTTTACCCAGTTGATGCGTCTGGCCGGTGTCCCGGCCCGCATGGTGATCGGTTACCAGGGAGGCGAATACAATCGCCTCGGTAATTACTACACCATGAGAAACTATGACGCTCATGCCTGGAGCGAGGTCTGGCTGGAACAGCGGGGTTGGGTGCGCGTCGATCCCACGGCGGCGGTGGCTCCCGAGCGTGTACGCAGCGCGATTCAACCCGGCCTGGGATCGATCGGTGAACCCGTCCGTTTCGTGCGCAGTGGGGAGGACTGGGTCGGTTCGGCACTCGACAACGTCGCCATGTTGCTCGATGCCGCGGAGATCAATTGGCGGATGTGGGTGCTCGGGTACAGTCGTGACCAGCAATTCAGCCTGATGCGGGAGTTCGGTCTCGACTTCCTGTTCGGAGGAGGCTGGACCGCCATCACTCTCGGACTGGTTTTCGGTGTATTGGGGTTGATCGGACTGCGTCTGCTGAAACAGGGAGAGACGAAAGCCGCACCGGTGCTGCGTCGTTATCAGCTTTTCTGTCAACGCATGGCCGCTATCGGACTGTCGCGCACACCGCATGAGGGACCTCTCGACTACTCGAGACGCGTCTGCAAACTGCGTCCCGATCTGGCGCCGCAGATACGCGAGATCACCCGTCTCTACATCGGTCTGCGCTATGGCGCGCGGCAGAGCGCTTCGCAGTGGCGGGTCTTTTCAGAAAGGGTCAAGCGGTTTCGACCCCGCCGACTCAGTCGTGCAGGATAGCGTAGAGTCTGTCCTTCAACAGCAGACGACGCTTTTTCAGCTCTTCCATATGAAAATCGGCGATCGGCGTGTTCACCTCTTCCAGACTGCGAATGTGCGCATCGAGCCAGTCGTATTCGTCCATCAGGTTATGGAAAACCTGGTTGCTCTCGCGCAACTCGGCAATCCTTTCGGCATACTCCGGAAATTCGTGCAGCAGATCGTGAGATTCACCCAGCATGTCGGCCTCCTTCGTTCTGTTTTGCCTATTCCAACACATAACGGCCTGACTTCGCCACGGCTGCAATGTGCCGGATCAAGGTTTTGTCTATTTGCCAATACAGAAGGTGGCGAAGATGCGCCCCAGCAGATCGTCCGCGCTGAATTCGCCGGTGATCTCCGACAGGGCCTGCTGAGCCAGCCGCAGGTCCTCCGCCAACAGCTCCCCGGCCCGCTGCAGTTCCAACGCTGCATGACCCTGATCCATATACTCCAGAGATCGCTGCAGTGCGTCCAGGTGTCGGCGTCGGGCGATGAACTCCCCCTCACCCGGGGCATGATAGCCGACGCACTCTTTCAGATGCTCGATCAGCAGTTGCAGGCCTAGACCCTCACGAGCAGCGATCGATACCTCCACACCCGCTTCGGTTTCCAGCAATTCCGGCGCTCGACCGCTCAGATCGATCTTGTTACGGACCAGTGTCAGGGGAACCTTCGGCGGGAGACTACTTCTGTCGAGCGTCAGGTGGGACGGATCGGACTGGTCATCGAATACCCAGAGGATGCGGTCGGCCTGCTCGATCTGCGCCCGGGCGCGGCGGATACCCTCCATCTCCACCGGATCGTCACTCTCTCTCAGCCCCGCGGTATCGACGATATGCAATGGCAAACCGTCGATGGTGATGCGCTCACGCAGGATATCGCGGGTGGTGCCGGGCACCTCGGTCACGATCGCCGACTCGTAGCCGGCCAGTGCGTTGAGCAGGCTCGATTTTCCCGCATTGGGCCGTCCGGCGATGACCAGGGTCATACCGTCCCTGAGCAGCCTCCCGGTATGCGCGCTCTGAAGCAGATGTCGGGTCTGGTCGATGATGGCGAGTAAGTCAGCACTCACTTTGCCATCGCTGAGAAAATCGATCTCCTCTTCCGGAAAGTCGATTGCCGACTCCACATAGAGGCGCAACTGGATCAACCGCTCCACCAGCTGATCGACGGCTCTCGAGAACTGTCCCTGCAAGGTGCGGCTAGCCAGGCGGGCGGCGGCGGCAGACTCGGCGTCGATCAGATCGGCCACTGCCTCAGCCTGTACCAGGTCGATTTTGTTGTTCAGGAAAGCGCGTTGACTGAACTCACCGGGCTGTGCCAGGCGCGCACCCAGTTGCAGGCAGCGCTGCAACAGCAGGTCCATGACAATCGGTCCGCCGTGACCCTGCAGCTCCAGCACATTCTCGCCGGTGAAAGAGTGGGGGGCAGGAAAAAACAGCGCGATACCTTCATCGATGACTTCTCCGGTCTTATCTCTGAAGGCGCAGTATCGGGCCATGCGCGGGGACGGCAGGGCACCGATGACGGCCTCTGCGATAGCGTCAATCTTGGGACCGCTGACGCGTACGATACCGACACCGCCACGACCGGGCGGTGTCGCGATGGCGGCGATGGTGTCAGCTGACGGCATCGCGACGCCGGAAGCTCGTCAGCCGGCCATCCTCTCGATCTTGCGCGTGATATACCACTGCTGAACGATGGAAACGATGTTGTTGACCACCCAGTAGAGCACCAGACCCGCCGGAAAAAAGGCGAAGAAAACGGTGAAGACGAAGGGCAACGACATCATGATCTTGGCCTGCATCGGATCGGGCGGCGCCGGATTCAACTTCTGCTGCACGAACATGGAGACACCCATGATCAGGGGCAGGATGAAATAGGGGTCCTTGTCGGAGAGGCTCTCGATCCAGAGGATCCAGGGCGCCTGGCGCATCTCGACGGTCTCCAGCAGCACCCAGTAGAGGGCGATGAAGACCGGGATCTGTACCAGGATCGGCAGGCAGCCGCCAAGCGGATTGATCTTCTCCTTCTTGTACATCTCCATCATGGCCTGATTCAGCCGCTGCTTGTCATCGCCGTAACGGTCACGCAGGGCCTGCAGCCGCGGCGTCATCTTGCGCATGTTGGCCATCGACTTGTAGCTGGTCTCGGAGAGCTTGTAGAAGGCCGCCTTGATCATCAAGGTCAGAATGATGATCGACCAGCCCCAGTTACCGACGAAATCGTGGATGGTCTCGAGCAGCCAGAAGATCGGCTTGGCGATCACCGTCAGCCAGCCGTAGTCGACGGTCAGCTCGAGCCCTTCGGCGATGGTCTCCAGTTTGTCCTGCAGTTTGGGACCGATGTAGAGCTGCCTGGAGAGCGACTTCTGTTCGCCGGGGGCTACGGTGATGGTGGGAGAGTAGCTGCCGAGGAGGTATTTCCCACCGGCCAAGGCATTGGTGTAGTAGTGCTCCACCTGTTCCTTCGGCGGAATCCAGGCACTGAGGAAATAGTGCTGGATCATCGCCAGCCAACCCCGATCCGTATCGATGTTGAGGCTCTTCTTGGCCATCTCCTCGAAATCGATCTTGTCGTACTTGTCGGTGGGGTTGTAGATCACACCGCCGGTGTAGGTGTAGGTGGTAAAGCCGGACGACTTGCTCGCCGGTTCGGTGCGCTGCAATTGTCCGTAGTCTCGAGCCGCCCAATTGGCGCTGGACTGGTTGTCTATCTCATGACGTACATCGAGCAGATAGCTGCCGCGGCGCAACCGGATATGTTTGGTGACGGTTACACCGTCATCGCTCTTCCACACCAGGGGGATGTCGATCGTATCCGCCCCGTCGGCTAGGGTGTAGTGGGTCTTTTCAGCCGTGAACCGGGCTTCATGGGAAGGTGCCTTGCTCTTATCGCTGCCGATCAGGCCGGACTGGGCGATATAGATGTTCGGAGCATCGGGAGTGAGCAGTTCGACCTTCCTGCCCGGTTGATCAAGCGAGACGGGGTAGTCCAGCAGAAAAGCGCTGAGTACGGTACCGCCCTGAGTGGAGATCTCCAGTCTGAGCAGATCGGTCTCCACGGTAACGCGATCCGCCTTCGCGGTTACGCTCTGTGTCACGCCCTGCGGGATTTCGCTAGAGACAGCGGGCACTTCAGCATTGACATCGGCATTCGGCACCCCGGCCGCCAGGTTTTCGGGGGGGGTCTGAGACACCTCGCTGGTGCTCTTGGCCGGCGCGACGTAATCCTGTTGCCAGGCTTGGTAGATCATCAGCCCCAGAAAGGCCAGAGTGAAGAAGAGAATCAGTCGTAGGTTATCCATGTAACTGCTTTTTCGTAGGTTCGGGTACAGGATCCACACCGCCCTCGTGCCAGGGATGGCAATGCGAGAGACGACGCATCGAGAGCCAAAGCCCCCGTAGAGCTCCGTGCTTCTCGACCGCTTCGACGGCGTAGGCGGAGCAACTCGGATAGAAACGGCAATGCTGGCCAACGAAGGGGCTCAGTATTGTCTGATAGGCCTTGATCAGAAAGATCACTAGAGTACGCATCGTTCAGCCACTCTCAGCCAATGTTGATGCAACGACTCAAAGCAGCCGTTGTTATCGGTCCGGCCGATACCGCGCCGGGTGACCACCACCAGATCAAGACCCACGAGATGCTGCTGGTGTTTTCGGAAACTCTCACGAATCACTCGCTTGATCCGATTGCGATCGACGGCACGGCGGGTGTTCTTTTTGGATACAGCCAAACCCAATCTTGCATGGCGCAAACCATTGTGCCTTGCGAGCACCAGGAAAATGTCATCGACGGACCTTGCACCATCGCTAAAAACCCGACGGTACTCGTCGGGTTTCACTAACCTTAGTTCCCGGGGAAATCTGGCCCCCGTCTCGTTGGGCAAGCCCGTCGATCAGAGCGCCAGCCGTGCACGGCCCTTGGCGCGTCGCGCCTTGAGTACTTTACGACCGTTACGGGTGGCCATACGGGCACGAAAACCGTGAGTACGCGCTCTTTTCAGATTGCTGGGTTGAAACGTTCTTTTCATAACTGTCTACCGGTAGATCTAATTCGGCAAATCCGTTGGGATTCACGTCGAAAAAAAGAGGCGTAGAGTAGTCGCTATGGCCATCGCCTGTCAATAGAGTACTGCCTATCAAAACCCCTCGCCCAATCGCTCGGAAACTGTGGATAACCTGTCTCCGCGGGAGTAGACTTGTCGGTCCCACACCCTATCGGGTGCCTCCAGTCTTCGCTGTCGCATCTGACAGCAGAACGATCGAACACCAGACATACAGGTCAGCTAGGAGAGAAGTTTTGGATCTTTGGCAACGCTGTGCGGAACAACTGGAACAGGAACTGCCGGCCCAGCAGTTCAACACCTGGATACGTCCGCTGCAGGTTGTCGAAGAACCTCAGGAGCTCAAACTGCTGGCGCCAAACCGTTTCGTTCTGGATTGGGTGAAAAACCACTATCTGGAGACTATCCAGAACCTACTGCTCAATCTCTGTCCCGAGCGCTCTCCGCAGGTCAGGGTGGAAATCGGCAGCCGTAAAAAACCACAACCGATGCATAAACCGGAAGCCACTCCCAGCCTCTTTGCAGGGGCGGAACGCCAGGCGCCGATTGAGAGTAACCTGAATCCCAGTTTTGTCTTCGATACCTTCGTCGAGGGCAAATCGAACCAACTGGCTCGTGCCGCTTCGATGCAGATCGGCGCGAATCCCGGCAAGGCCTACAACCCGCTCTTCATCTATGGCGGCGTCGGTCTCGGCAAGACCCATCTCATGCATGCGGTCGGCAACATGATGCTGAAGAAGAATCCCCAGGCACGTGTGGTCTATCTTCACTCGGAGCGTTTCGTAGCCGAGATGGTCAAGGCACTGCAGCACAATACCATCGAGCAGTTCAAGAAGAAGTACCGATCGGTCAACGCACTGCTGATCGACGATATCCAATTCTTCGCCGGCAAGGAACGCTCGCAGGAGGAGTTCTTCCATACCTTCAACGCGCTGTTCGAATCGCAACAGCAGATCATCCTCTCCAGCGATCGCTTCCCAAAAGAGGTGTCGGGTCTTGAGGAGCGACTTAAATCACGATTCGGCTGGGGTCTGACCGTGGCTATAGAACCACCGGACCTGGAAACACGAGTCGCCATCCTGCAGAGCAAGGCGTTACAACTGAATGCGGAGCTGCCCAGCGAAGTCGCCTTTTTCATGGGCAAGCGCATTCGTTCAAATATTCGTGAATTGGAGGGAGCCTTACGCCGGGTCATCGCCAACGCCACCTTCACCGGGAAGGAGATCAATCTCGATTTCGCAAAGAACGCGCTGCGCGACATGATCGCCGCCCACGACAAGCAGGTCACGATCGAGAATATACAGAAAACGGTCGCCGAGTATTTTCAAATTCGCACATCCGACCTGATCTCCGCCAAACGCAGCCGCTCCATCGCACGACCGCGTCAGATCGCCATGACTCTGGCCAAGGAACTGACGAACCACAGTCTACCTGAAATTGGCAATGCCTTCGGCGGACGCGACCATACCACGGTTATCCATGCGACAAGAAAGGTGAAGGAACTGCGCGACAGCGACGCTCGCATCGCCGAGGATTATTCGAACCTGTTGAGAACACTCAGCAGTTGATGTGGATAAATTGTAGAGAAAATCAGTTAATATCCAGCTGTCGATCTGTCCACAGACGATCAACAGGATGCTGGCAACCGGACAAGCATACAACTCACAGTTTAATATGCTTAAAAATGCAATAAAAACAAAGAGATAAGTAAAAATCTACTGATTTAGACTGCCAGTAATAATAACAATAGGTATATTTCTTAAACAGAATTTATAAGAAGGCCGAGTGGATAACATGAAGATAGTCACCGATAGGGAAAACTTGCTCGAACCGCTCCAACAGATTGCCGGAGTCGTGGAGAGACGTCAGACCTTGCCGATTCTCGCCAACATACTTATCAATGCCGGCAGCAAAGGATTGCATATGACAGCTACAGACTTGGAGGTAGAACTAAAGACACAAGCAAGTGCCACCTGCGAAGGAGAGGTCGATTTCACTGTCCCCGCAAGGAAGCTGCTCGACATCACCAAGGCATTGCCTGAAGGAGCAGTCATCAATCTGGAAATCAACGGTGATAAGGCCAAGCTGCAGTCAGGACGCAGTCGATTCACACTTGGAGTCCTTCCTGCGCAGGACTATCCCGTCATAGAGCCGACCCCAAGCAACGAGGTGCTTACCGTCAATGAGGCACTTTTCAAGAGGCTGATCGAAAAGACTCAGTTTGCCATGGCTCAGCAGGATGTTCGGTACTACCTCAACGGTATGCTGCTGGAGATCAGCAAAGGGGATATCAGAACGGTCGCCACAGATGGCCATCGACTCGCAATGAGCCAGTCCAATGGAGCAGTCAACAATCAGATCGATCTCCAGGTCATCCTTCCAAGAAAGGCGGTAATAGAATTGGGACGTCTGCTAAAGGACCGGGACGAAGAGATCAAGCTGGAGCTCAGCAACAGTTACATCAAAGTGCTGCTCGAGGGTGCGGTATTCACCTCTAAACTGATCGACGGACGGTTCCCGGAATATCAACGTGTCATGCCTTCCGGATCCGACAAAGAGGTCGAAGCGGATAAAAGCAGTCTCAGACAGTCCCTGAGTAGAGCTTCAATTCTGTCGAATGAAAAATACCGAGGCATACGCTTCAGTCTGCAAACCAACCTGCTACAACTGCAGGCTCACAACCCGGAGCAGGAGGAGGCAGAGGAGGAGCTGGAGATCAATTACCAGGGCGATGAACTCAAAATCGGCTTCAATGTCGGTTATTTGATTGATGCCATATCGGCTATTGAAGAAAACGAAGTAATCATCGAGCTCAAGGACTCCAACAGCAGTGCTCTCATGTACGGCAAAGGAAACGAAGAGAGTAAATATGTCATCATGCCAATGCGCATATAGACTGTCATAAGACTAAAGGGCCGGTGTGGGAGTGACCCCTCATCGGCCTTTTTTTATCGCAACAACGTGTTCTTAAAATCCCTACAAATCAGCCAACTCAGAAATATCACGCACGCCGATCTCTCTTTCGACACAACCATCAATCTGGTTGTCGGTGATAACGGCGCAGGCAAGACCTCATTGCTAGAGGCCATCTATCTGCTCGGACGCGCTAAGAGCTTTAGAACCGGTCACATCAAAAGTCCAGTACAAATGGGTAAGGAGCACCTTTCACTATTTGGACAAGTAGAAGACGAAAGTTTATTGCCAATAAGACTCGGACTGAAAAGAAGTGGTAGAGAGACACAAGTAAAGATCAATGGAGAGACGGCCAGCAAACTCTCTACACTGGCTACAACTCTACCACTCGCATTGGTCACACCACTATCACATCGTTTACTGGACGAAGGTCCAGATCACAGGCGACGCATACTCAACTGGGGAGTGTTCCACGTGGAACACTTTTATAAAACAGCAGTAGGAAACTACGCAAGGACACTCGTTCAAAGAAACAATGCACTGCGATCAAAGTCACCCGATCTCACTGTATGGAACAAGGCTCTAGCAGAACATGCAACCATTGTCAGTGAACTGCAGACTGGGTACTTTGAAAAATGGATTCATGAGTTGATGACTCTAAGTAAGCGAATCCAGTTTCTTAAGAGTCTACAGATCAACTTCAATAGAGGGTGGAAGCAAGGAGAGGACCTGTACTATCTCCTGAAAGAGAGGGAAGCCTATGACATAGAACGGGGCTTTACATCAATAGGCCCGCAGAGGGCAGACCTGGTATTCAAAGTTGATGGTGTTGAGACGAGGCAGGTGCTTTCAAGAGGTCAGCAAAAGGTACTCATCATCATCACAATGCTCGCTCAAGCTGCAGTACTTGAGAAGGCTAGAGGCAAAAAGCCCATATTTCTGCTTGATGACTTGGAGTCAGAGCTCGACAAACACTCTCTAAATAGTGTCTGTACCATGCTTCGCGAGCAAGGGAGCCAGGTTTTCATTACCTCGTTAAATCCTGATCAGATTATTTCGCAGGATTGGGCGGGTGAGATTTCGATGTTCCACGTGGAACATGGAGCTTTTGCTGAGAGGGCGACACTTTGCTGATCAGTGAAATCAGTTCGTCTGCTAATGGCCTGACGCGCTATAATGGTCTGTCTATTCAAGCCAGGTCGATCCTAAGACGGAAAATCTATGAGTTACGATTCCTCGAATATTAAGGTTCTCAAGGGACTGGATGCTGTCCGCAAGCGTCCCGGTATGTACATCGGTGACACGGATGACGGCACCGGTCTGCACCATATGGTTTTCGAGGTTGTGGACAACTCAATTGATGAGGCCTTGGCTGGATACTGCAATGAGATCAAGGTCACCATCCATTCAGATCAAAGCGTCACTGTTACCGATAACGGTCGTGGTATCCCTGTCGACCTTCATCCTGAAGAGGGAAAATCTGCTGCTGAAGTCATCATGACCGTGCTGCATGCAGGTGGTAAGTTCGACGACAACTCCTACAAAGTGTCGGGGGGGCTGCATGGTGTCGGTGTCTCCGTGGTGAATGCCCTGTCCGAAGAGCTGAAACTGAAGATTCGTCGTCAGGGGAAAGTCTGGGAGCAACATTACAGACACGGGGTTCCCCAGGGCGATCTGGAAGCGGTAGGGGAGTCAGAGAAGAGTGGTACCAGCGTCACCTTCAAACCGAGTAAAGAGACCTTCACCAATATCGAGTTTCACTACGATATTCTGGCGAAACGCTTACGCGAACTCTCTTTCCTGAATTCAGGTATCAAGATCATTCTCAAGGAGGAGGCCACAGGACGAGAGGATGTCTTTGAGTATGTGGGTGGTATTCTTGCCTTCGTCGAGCATCTCAACCGGAACAAGTCCCCATTGCATGAGCAGGTCTTCAATTTCTCCGGTGAGCTGAATGGTGTCTCGGTTGAAATAGCCATGCAGTGGAACGAGTCCTATCAGGAGACGATCTTCTGTTATACCAACAACATTCCGCAACGGGATGGAGGTACTCACCTGGCGGGATTTCGCGCCGCCCTGACACGCACCTTGAATCAGTATATCGAGCAATCCGGCCTGTCCAAAAAGCAGAAGGTGAATACCTCCGGCGACGATGCCCGGGAAGGGCTCACCGCGGTACTTTCAGTGAAGGTGCCCGATCCGAAGTTCTCTTCGCAGACCAAGGACAAACTGGTTTCTTCAGAGGTGAAGGGTATAGTAGAGAATCTGTTGTCAGAACACCTGAACAGCTTCCTGTTGGAAAATCCGGCTGATGCAAAAAACATCGCCGGTAAAATGATCGAAGCTGCCCGTGCCAGGGAGGCTGCGAGAAAGGCCAGGGAGATGACCCGTCGCAAGGGTGCGCTGGATATTGCCGGACTTCCGGGAAAGCTCGCCGATTGCCAGGAAAAGGATCCGGCTCTTTCTGAACTCTATCTGGTGGAGGGTGACTCCGCTGGCGGATCCGCGAAACAGGGGAGGGACCGACGTTACCAGGCCATCCTGCCGCTGAAGGGTAAGATACTCAACGTCGAGAAGGCACGCTTCGATAAGATGCTCTCCTCAGCGGAGGTGGGCACATTGATCACCGCTCTCGGATGCGGCATCGGACGAGAGGAGTTCAACCCCGACAAGCTGCGCTACCACCGTATCATCATCATGACCGATGCCGATGTGGATGGTGCACATATCCGTACTCTGCTGTTAACCTTCTTCTATCGCCAGATGCCGGAGCTGATTGATCGGGGCTATATCTACATCGCGCAGCCACCGCTCTACAAGGTGAAAAAAGGCAAACAGGAGCAGTATCTCAAGGATGATCACGATCTGAACAACTATTTCTTGCAGAGTGCGCTCGACAACGCCGCACTCTTTGTCAGTGCCGATGCGCCACCGCTCGCCGGTGAGAGCCTGGAAGCACTATCCCGCAGCTTCCTGGCGGTGATGGCCAGCATAGGAAGACTCTCCCTGCGCTACGACGGACCGATGCTGGAAAAGTTGATCTATATGCCTAAATTAGATGAGTCCATGATCGAGGATAGGGCATCCCTTCAGCAGTGGATCGAGGAGTTGGAGGGCAGACTCAATACAGACCTCGGTATCTCAGAGTCATGCTCATTGAACATCGTCGATGACAGTGTTTCCGCTGAAGCGGGTATTCTTCTGACCCGAAAGATCCACGGTATCGGTAATGAGAGAGTGATCCCCTTCGATTTCTTCAACAGCGTCGAGTACCGAAAGATTACGGAACTGGGCAACCAGTTGAACGATCTGTTGGCGGAAGACGCCTTTGTGAAACGCAACGACAAGGAGCAGCCGGTCAGCAGTTTCCGTCAGGCACTGGACTGGCTGATGGAAGACGCGAAAAAGGGACAGCATGTGCAGCGGTATAAAGGGCTGGGTGAGATGAATCCGGATCAGTTGTGGGAGACCACCATGAATGCGGACAGTCGCCGTCTATTGCAGGTGAGTATCGAAGATGCAGTCTCCGCTGATCAGATCTTCGCCACCCTCATGGGGGACCAGGTCGAACCGCGACGGGAATTCATTGAGACCCATGCCCTGACGGTCGAGAATCTCGACGTCTGAGTGTTGATGGGTTTATGAGGGTGCAGGCAAACCAGCTTTATCTAACTAACTGATTTATAGTGTTTTTATTAAAGTTAGTAAGCACTCACACACGCATGACTCATAACTCATCCACTTTGGTGGATTGCAGAGCATCCACTGTCGATTCGATCCAGGCTTCGGCGCGAGCGTTGATTTCGCTGGCATCCAGACCTTGTGTCTCGATCAGTGGGCCAATGACCACATCGATGGTTCCCGGGTATTTTCGCAGATCTCGCCTTCTCCAGAAGACACCGGCATTGTGTGCCACCGGCAACACCGGTGCCGAGGTCTTCTCCGCCAGAATGGCGCCGCCTATGCCGTAACGTTTGCGGGTTCCCGGCGCGACGCGTGTGCCTTCAGGGAAGACGATGATTTTGCAGCCGCTATTGATACGCTCTGTACCCTGTTCGATGATCTGGTCGATGGCCTTGCGTCCCAACTTCCGATTGATCGCGATCGGTTTGTAGTACCACATGATCCATCCAAAGATCGGTACGTAGAGGAGCTCGCGTTTGAGGACCCAGGACTTGCGCCCGGGAATCAGACTGACCAGGGCGATGGTCTCCCAGGCAGACTGATGCTTTGCGAAGACGATGCAGCTCCCATCGGGAATATTCTCCGCCCCCTGCAAACGGTAGTTGAGCCCGCAGATGGTGGAGAGGCCCCAAAGATTGATGCGACTCCAGAAACTGTCGATCAGTGGCAGTTTGCTCTCGGGTACGGCCCAGCCGATGAGGCTGCCTATGCCGGCCACCAACACGGTGGTTATCACGAGGTAGAGAAAATATAGCGACGATCTGAGCAATATCATGCCGTTACTCCGTTCTCAATGAGCAACATCTCTATCGCACTCGCCAAGTCATCATAAACTGTTATCTGTGCCATCTCGTTCTCATGTTCCTTGAGCGTGCGTTCACCCTTGCCGGTACGCACGAGAATGGGTCGGGCATCCACCGCCACGGCAGCCTGCAGATCCCGGTAGGAGTCGCCTATCACCGGAACCTCCTTGAGCGGTTGACCGGTGCGCCGGGCGATCTCCAGATAGAGACCCGGTTTGGGCTTGCGGCAGTCGCACCCATCGTCGGGACCGTGGGGACAGAACAGGATGGCCTCGATGGAGCCGCCCCGATGCTGAATCTCGGAAAGCATCTTCTGATGGATGGCATGCAGGGTCTCTATGCTAAACAGTCCGCGTGCGATACCCGACTGATTGGTGGCGACGAAGATGTGAAAACCCGCGCGGCTAAGACGCGCGATGGCGTTCAGGCTGCCCTCGATGGGTATCCACTCCTCCGGCGACTTGATGTAGCTATCGGAATCCTGATTGATGACGCCATCCCTGTCGAGTATGACGATTTTCATTGTTGTATGCGCTTACTCACCATCTACACCGCGAAATTCAGAGACTCTGATGCGTCCGTTGATCATTCTGGAGGAACGGGCATCGAGTTTCGCCATCTTCTCCCAGAAAGCCTGTTTGAGATCGAAATCCTGCGCTATGGCGGTGCCGATGAGCAGGATAAAGAGATCGGCGACCTCTTCGGCGAGTTCCGACTTGGGCTTTCCTTTAGTGACGCAGGAGGAGATTTCACCCAGCTCTTCCGCCATCAGGGCGACGCGATAGGTCATCTCTTCGCCACCCGTCTCACTGAAACGGTGTTTGTCGTGGAAGGCCTGGACGGCCGCCAGCATGTCGGTATAGCTGTCGCTCATGCCGGACTCTCCTGCAGCAGGGAGATATCGGCGACGCTGAGGAACTGATTCTCGAGCTGTGACAGCAGCGCCAGACGGTTGAGACGCAGGTTTTCGTCATCGGTCATCACCATCACCTGGTCGAAGAAGTCGTCGACTGGCTGCTTCAAGCTGGCGAGTATGCGCAAGCCCTCCGCATACTCCCCGCGGTCGAACAGGGGCTGTGCCTGCGGAGTCAGCTCGTCCAGTTTGGCCAGCAGATCCCGCTCCGCCTGATCTTGAAACAGGGAGGCATCGGCGCGCATCGGCAGGGGCTCGGAGTTCTTCTTCAGAATATTGCGGATACGCTTGTTGGCAGCGGCGAGACTGATGGCCTCCGGCAGCTGGCGGAACGCGCTCATGGCGCGGATGCGAAGGTCGAAATCGGCAATGGTTTCCGGGGTGACTTCGGCGACGGCCTGAAACAGATCGACGCCGTAACCCTCTTCGAGGTAGATGCCCTTGAGTCGTTCCAGCATGAAGGTATAGACCGCTTCGGCCACATCCGTCTCGTTCAAGCGATCGACCATGGTGTCGGTGACAGCTTCTAGCAGGCCGCGGAGATAGAGTGTAAGTGAGTGCTCACGTATGATGCGCAGTGCACCGAGTGCCGCACGTCGCAGCGCGAAGGGGTCTTTATCTCCGGTCGGACGTTGACCGATGCCGAAGATACCGACCAGGGTATCGAGCTTTTCGGCCAGCGAAATGGCGATACCGGTGCGGGTCTGCGGCAGGCGGTCGCCGGAAAAGCGGGGCATGTAGAACTCGTCCATCGCTTCCGCCAGCTCCGGCTCTTCGCCATCGCGTTGAGCCTGATAACGGCCCATCACCCCCTGCATTTCAGGGAATTCGAAGACCATGTCGGTCATCAGATCGCAGCGGCTGAGCAGGCCAGCCCGATGGGCCAGATCGGGATCACCGCCGATCTCGATGGCGATCAGCTCGGCCAGCTTGGCGACCCGTTCTGATTTGTCGTACATGGAGCCGAGCTTGTTCTGGAACACGACACTCTTCAAGGACTCCAGATGGTCTTCCAGGCGATGCTTGCCGTCCTGCTCCCAGAAGAACATGGCATCGGCGAGACGCGGCCGGATGACCCGCTGGTTGCCCTCCTGGATCAGCTCGGGCTGCGGGCTGTCGATGTTGGCGATGGTGATGAAGTGGTTCATCAATCGCCCGTTGGAGTCGAACAGCGGGAAGTACTTCTGGTTGCCCTTCATGGTGGCGACCAGCGCCTCCTGTGGAACCTCGAGGAAACGCGCCTCGAAACTGGCGCTGATCGGGACCGGCCACTCATTGAGGGCGGTGACCTCGTCGAGCAACTCCTCGTCCAGGTCGGGATGGCCGCCGAGCGAAGCGGCGCTCTGCTCGACCGCCTGGCGGATCTTCTGTTTGCGTGTCTCGAAACTGGCGATGACACGACCCATGTCCTCGAGCACGGAAGCGTAGTCATCGGGATCGAACAGGGTAATGGCGGAGGGATGATGGAAGCGGTGACCGTAGGTCTGACGGTCTGCCTTGGCATCCAGCAGGGTGCAGTCGACCACCTGCTCACCGTGCAGGAACAGCAACCAGTGGACAGGACGTACGAACTGAGCCTCGGAGGCACCCCAGCGCATGCGCTTCGGGATCGGCAGCCGGTTCAAGGCCTGCTCAGCGATGGCGGGGAGCAGTTGGGAGGCGGGCTGACCGGCTTCGTCCATCTGATAGGCGAGCCAGGCGCCCTTGTCGGTCTCCAGTTTCGCGAGCTGATCGACCGTGGTGCCGCAGGAACGGGCGAAGCCCTCGGCCGCCTTGGTCGGCTTTCCATCCTTGTCGAAAGCGGCCTGTAGAGCGGGTCCACGGCGCTCGATCTGACGATCGGGCTGTCTGCTCATGCAGTCCTGGATGCGCAGGGCGAGACGGCGCGGTGTGGCGAAGCTCTCCACCGTGCCGTGTTCGAGACCGGCCTGCTCGAGGCCGGCGAGGAAGTGTTCAGTGAGAGATTCGGAGAGCTGCTTGAGGGCCTTGGGCGGGAGCTCTTCAGTGCCGAGTTCGAACAGCAGGGTGGCGCGTTCAGTCATGGTTCACCTCCTGCGGGTTCTTCAGCATCGGAAATCCCAGCTTCTCGCGGGCATCGTAGTAGGCCTGGGCCACGGCGCGGGCCAGGGCCCTCACTCGCAGGATGTAGCCTTGCCGCTCGGTGACCGAGATGGCGTGGCGGGCGTCCAGCAGATTGAAGGTGTGGGAGGCCTTCAACACCTGCTCGTAAGCGGGCAGGGGCAGGCCCGCTTCGATCAGCCGATTCGAGTCCTTTTCGCACTGGTCGAAAAGGCTGAAGAGAAAAGGCACATCGGCGTGTTCGAAGTTGTAGGCCGACTGTTCCACCTCGTTCTGATGGAAGACGTCACCGTAAGTGACCGGCCCCTGCGGACCCTGGGTCCAGACCAGGTCGAAGACGCTCTCTACGCCTTGCAGGTACATGGCGATACGCTCCAGACCGTAAGTGATCTCCCCGGTGACCGGACGGCAGTCGAGACCGCCGACCTGTTGAAAATAGGTGAACTGGGTAACCTCCATGCCGTTGAGCCAGACCTCCCAGCCGAGACCCCAGGCACCCAGGGTAGGTGACTCCCAGTTGTCCTCCACAAATCTGATGTCGTGCAGCTTGAGGTCGAGACCGAGCTCCTCCAGCGAACCGAGGTAGAGCTGTTGAATATCCTTCGGTGACGGTTTGAGCACCACCTGATACTGATAATAGTGCTGCAATCGGTTGGGATTCTCGCCGTAGCGGCCGTCGGTGGGCCGACGCGAGGGCTGTACATAGGCCGCATTCCAGGGCTCGGGGCCGATGGAGCGCAGGAAGGTGGCGGTGTGGAAGGTCCCGGCGCCCATCTCCATGTCATAGGGTTGCAGGATGACGCAGCCCTTCCGGGCCCAATACTCCTGCAGCTTGAAGATGAGTTGCTGAAAGGTCAGCTTGTCGTTGGCTGGCTCTGATGAAGCTCGATTCACAGCGAGATCCCGCTAATTGTAAAGAAAATCGCGACAGTATAACGGTGCGCAGTGGGGTTGGCTAACCTGGAGCGGCCGGAGATCTGGAACACCGGTTCATTGATTCATGGCACGCAGGGGTACCTGTGCAGGGGTTTACTCCTGTGGTTGGCAGTCGATGTCGAGGTGCCATGCCCTGTTCGGCTTGTGATCCTGTGGCTGCCGTCGCCCGCGGGATGGGGATATTCTCTTCCTCAATGACGGGTGTCTGCGGGGATGGCTTGGCGTATAATGGCGGACTGATCCATCCACAGCAGATTCCCCCTAGCGAGACCAGCCATTTCCGGCGGTCATTTAATTTGTATGAGCAGACAACGCAAAGCAGCGGCACTGATCTCCGGGGGATTGGACTCCCTGCTGGCGGCACGGGTGATGCAGGAACAGGGCATCCATGTCGAGGGCATCAACTTCTACACCGGATTCTGTGTCGAGGGCCATACCCACGCCATCCGCAAGAAAGACCGTAAAAAGGAGAAGCGCAACAACGCACTCTGGGTGGCGGAGCAACTGGGGATCAAGCTTCATATCATCGACATCGTCGAAGACTACAAACAGGTGGTGATGAACCCCAAGCACGGCTACGGGGCCAACCTCAATCCCTGTCTCGATTGCAAGATTTTCATGGTCGGCAAGGCATTGGAGTGGATCCGTGCCAAAGGTTTCGACTTCATCATCACCGGCGAGGTGATGGGACAGCGCCCGATGTCCCAGCGCAAGGCGACCCTGCCCATCGTGGCCGGTGAATCGGGCGCGGAGGATCTGCTGCTGCGTCCGCTCTGTGCCAGAAACCTGCCCGAGACGCTGCCCGAGCGGGAGGGCTGGGTCGATCGCGGGAAACTCTACGACTTCTCGGGCCGCAGTCGAAAACCACAGATGGCGCTGGCGGCAAAATTCGGCTTCGAGGACTATGCCCAGCCGGCGGGTGGCTGCTGCTTTCTCACCGACCCGCAGTACTCGGTGAAGCTTGCCGACCTGTGGCAGGCGCGTGGGGACAAGCAGTATGAAATGGACGACATCATGCTGTTGAAGGTGGGTCGTCATCTGCGCCCCGCGCCCCACTACAAGCTGATCATCTCGCGTGAGGAGGGTGAGGGGAATTTCCTGCGCGGCTATCGCCATCAGTATCCCCATATGAGCACGCTCAGCCACCCCGGTCCCCTGGCCCTGATCGACGGCCGCATCGACGAGCAGGAGCTGCAACAGGCGGCAAGGCTGGTGGCCCGCTACAGCCAGGGCCGAGACGCCGAAGAGGTGGTGGTCGAGTTCATCGCGCCGGGTGAAGCGCCACGCGAACTGCGAGTAAAACCCCTGCAGCCGCATGAGATACCGGCCGAGTGGGTATTGTGAAACGCCAGGTCATCGACTGTCGCAGACTGCTCTGCCCGATGCCGGTGATACGGGTGCAGACGGCCGTGGAGGAGCTTCCCGAGGGGACCGAGGTGGAAGCGGTCTGCACCGATCCGGGCGCCCTGACCGATATCCCCGCCTGGTCGAGAATCAATGGCCACCGGGTGGTTGAGACACGCAGTGATGGGGGAGAGTATGTCGTCGTGGTCGAAGTCGGCCCCAGGAGTGGTTCATGAATCCTCAGGCTGAAGCCAGGGATCGGCGTTATCGAATCAGTCGCCAATCGGCGGTGGTGGGCGCGGCGGTCAACTCTGTGCTGGCGCTGTCCAAGGTTCTCTTCGGCTGGTTGGGACAGTCCCAGTCGCTGGTGGCCGACGGCATCCACTCCCTTTCAGATCTGCTGACTGACGCCCTGGTATTCTTTGCCGCCCGTCATGCCAGGGAGGAGCCCGACGCGGATCACCCCTACGGTCATGGTCGTTTTGAGACCGTCGGCACTCTTGTGTTGGGCGGAATTCTCATCGCGATCGGGTTCGGCATCATCTGGGATGCGGGCGAGCGACTGTTCGCGCCGGAGCAGCTGAAGCAGCCTGCTGTCTTCACGCTCTATATCGCGGCCTTTTCGATTTTCGCCAACGAAGGACTCTTCTTCTACACCCGCCATCTGGCGAACAAGATCAATTCCGATCTGCTGCGCGCGAATGCCTGGCACCATCGCAGTGACTCGGTCTCGTCGGTGGTGGTGTTGGTAGGTATTGGCGGTACCCTGGTCGGTCTCCCCTATCTGGATGCCATTGCCGCCGTGCTGGTCGGTGTGATGGTGGTGCAGATCGGTTGGAACCTGGGGTGGGGTGCGATGCAGGAGCTGGCCGATGCCGGCCTTGAGGAGGAACACCTCGACAAGATCCGCGAGGTGATCACCAATGTTTCCGGAGTCAACAGTGTCCACATGTTGCGCACGCGGCGTCTGGGTGGCCATGCGTTGGCGGATGTGCATGTCCAGGTCGATCCCTGGCTGAGTGTCTCCGAAGGGCATCGGATTGCGGAGGTGGTGCAGTACGGACTGATCGATCAGGTCGAAGTGCTGGAGGACGTCACCGTCCATATCGATCCCGAAGACGATGAGGAGGGCCCCTCCTGCGCCGGCTTGCCATTGCGGCAGAAGGCCCAGGCCATGCTCGACGAGCTCTGGTCCCACATCGCCTGTTATGAGGATCGACGTCGCCTGGTGCTCCACTACCTCTCGGGTCGGATCGATGTCGATCTCTATCTGCCGCTGGTCTGTTATCAGTCGAAGACAGATGCCGATGAACTGCAACATGCCTTTCAAAGGGCACTTGACGGCTCGGAGACCTTTCGTTGTGTGCGGATCTGGTTTGGTTAGCACTATTTTAGTGCGTCGTGCATGGTCATGAGCCCCATTATGGTGCATGGAGTTTTGGCCTTGAACGACAGGGTGGCAGAGAGCTTGCGGAGTGACTATCTTTCTCGCTTGGAAAAGAGCCCGTTTTCGTCTCGCTTGCAGTGACTAACTTATTATTTTTTAGGTTGAATTTATTTTCTCTGGGGCCGTTGTAGACGAACGGCTTAAAGCAGAGAGAGAATGCCTTTTTCGTGGCATGAAACATGCAACCATGCGTTTTTCAAAGCGTCTGGTATAGTTTTCCGGTCGCCAAAGCTAATGAGTGGCTGACTTAGGTTCAGCATTGAATAACCCAAAAAACTGGAGATGACGATGGCCTTGAAAGCCCTGAAGATGATCAAAGACAACGATGTGAAATTTGTCGATCTGCGTTTCACCGACACTCGTGGCAAGGAGCAGCACGTGACGCTGCCCACCAGCCAGGTCGACGAAGACTTTTTCACCGACGGTAAAATGTTCGACGGTTCATCCATCGCCGGCTGGAAAGGCATCAACGAGTCCGACATGATCCTGATGCCCGAGGACGACTCCTCGGTCATGGATCCCTTCTCCGACGAGAACACCCTCATCATCCGCTGCGATATCCTGGAGCCCACCACCATGCAGGGCTATGAGCGCGATCCCCGCTCCCTGGCCAAGCGCGCCGAGGCCTATCTCGCCTCTACCGGCATCGCAGACACCGCCTACTTCGGTCCCGAGCCCGAGTTCTTCGTGCTGGACGACGTACGTTGGAGCGTGGACATGAGCGGCTCCATGGTCAAGGTCGACTCCGAAGAGGCCGATTGGAACTCTGAGCGCGTCTACGAAGACGGCAACATCGGTCACCGTCCCGGCGTCAAGGGCGGCTACTTCCCGGTTCCCCCGGTCGACTCCCTGCACGACCTGCGCGGCGCCATGTGCCTGGCCATGGAAGAGATGGGCGTGGAGACCGAGGTGCACCACCACGAGGTGGCCACCGCCGGACAGTGCGAAATCGGCACCAAGTTCAACACGCTGGTGAAACGCGCCGACTGGGTTCAGATCCAGAAGTACTGCACCTGGAACGTGGCTCACGCCTATGGCAAGACCGCCACCTTTATGCCCAAGCCACTGGTGGGCGACAACGGTTCCGGCATGCACGTGCATCAGTCACTGGCCAAGGGCGGCGAGAATATCTTCGCCGGCGACCTGTACGGTGGCCTCTCCGAGACCGCCCTCTACTACATCGGCGGCATCATCAAGCACGCCCGTGCCCTGAACGCCTTCACCAACGCTTCCACCAACTCCTACAAGCGTCTGGTGCCCGGCTTCGAGGCTCCGGTCATGTTGGCCTACTCCGCCCGTAACCGTTCCGCCTCCATCCGTATCCCGTGGGTTTCCAGCCCGAAGGGCCGTCGTATCGAGGTGCGTTTCCCCGATCCGACCGCCAACCCCTACCTGGCCTTCGCCGCCATGATGATGGCTGGTCTGGACGGTATCCAGAACAAGATCCACCCGGGCGACGCCATGGACAAGGACCTCTATGATCTGCCGGCCGAAGAGGCTGCCAACATCCCCACCGTCTGCCACAGCCTCGACATGGCGCTGGATGCACTGGATGCGGACCGCGGCTTCCTCACCGCCGGTGGCGTCTTCACCGACGATCTGATCGATGGCTACATCGCGCTGAAGATGGAAGAGGTCACCACCATGCGCATGACCACCCATCCGGTCGAGTTCGACATGTACTACAGCCTCTGATCGGCTCGTCTCCGGGCTGACCACGCAGCAGGCGCCCTTCTATATGGAGGGCGCTTTTTTTTGCGAACTGAATCGCTTGTTTCTTTGTCACCGCATGGTCTATGCTTGGCTGCATGCGTAACGTCATCATCCTGCTGATCTTTTTTGTCTCCCTGCCCCTGTTTGCGAGGGATGTCTACAAATGGACCAACGCCGAAGGCGTGGTGATCTATTCGGACACTTATCGCGAAGGGGCGGAACGCATTCGAGTCAGGGACAGCAAGTCAGCGTCCTCCAAACCAAGCAGCGAGGGCGGACAGACACAGTCAGCCGGGCAGGCTGCCGATGCCGGCGCCGTCAGCTATGAGAGCCTGGAGATCGTGCAGCCTGAAAATGATGCCACCGTGCGCAGCAACGAAGGCACGATCGCCGTGGGCCTGGCCTTGTCGCCGGGGCTTGCGGAAGGCCATTCGATCAAGGTTCTGGTCGACGGCAGTGAAATGCCGGGCGAAGTGAAGGGCACTCAATTCTCGCTCAGTAATCTCAACCGGGGTACCCATAGCCTCGAGACCCGGGTGGTTGATGCGGACGGCAATGTGATGATCACCTCCAATCGCATCAATTTTCACCTGCGACAAGCTTCCATCAATACCCCCTGACAGGAAGGCGCACTATAATAGTGCAGGCGTGCTGTGGTCGTCTGTACATGTGCGCTGGTGTCTTCTCCGGTATCCCCAGGCGATAGCCACAGATTCAGCCATAACAAACTGTTTATCCTGGTTTTTGCCTGCTGCCTTTTAGAGATGCAGGTCATGCTCGATTTCTGTGCCGTTTGGTTCGTTTTTTGCTTATCAAGTCGTCATGAAACCAGAACTCAAAAAAAGCAATCTCGAAAAACAGGTTCTGGAGAACTTAAGTACAGCGATCCTGCTGTTTGATCGGGATTTCCGCCTTCTCTACCTCAACTCCTCAGCCGAGATGCTGTTCGCTGTGAGCGCACGCAAGGCCATCGGTTTGCCGGTAATGGAGATGATCCGTTGTCCCGATAGCCTGTTGGTGTCCAATCTGACCCAATCCCTGGAGAGCGGTCAGCCCTTCACGGAGCGGGAGCATCAACTGACGCTGCCCGATGGGCGTGAGATCACCGTGGACTGTACGGTGATCCCGCTGCGATCCGGCTATCGGGTGAATGAACTCCTGGTGGAGATCCAGCAGGTCGACAGACAGTTGCGGATCACCCGGGAAGAACAGATTCTGGCGCGCAATGAGGCGACGCGGGCTCTGGTTCGTGGTCTGGCCCATGAAATCAAGAACCCTCTGGGTGGCTTGCGCGGCGCGGCGCAACTGTTGGAGCGCGAACTGGAGGACGAATCGCTGACCGAGTACACCCAGATCATTATCGAGGAGGCGGATCGGCTGCAGAATCTGGTCAACAACATGCTGGGTCCGAACCGTGTGCCGGAGATGAAACCGGTCAACATCCATCAGATCCTGGAAAGGGTCTGCAACCTGGTGAAGGCGGAAACCGGTCTGGGACTGACCATCAACAAGGATTACGATCCGAGTATTCCGCAGATCACCGGCGACAGCGATCAATTGATCCAGTCGTTTCTCAATATTTTGCGCAATGCCGTCCGCGCAGCGGGGACCAAAGGCGTGCTCGGGATTACGACCCGGGTACTGCGCCAGTTCACTATCGGCAATATCCTGCATCGCCTGGTGATCTCGGTGGAGATCGAGGACAACGGGCCCGGCATACCGAAAGAGCTGCAGGAACGGATCTTTTTTCCCATGGTCACCGGGAGTAACGGCATGGGGCTGGGGCTGTCCATTTCACAGACCCTGATCAATCGACACCAGGGCTTGATCGAGTTCACCAGCAAGCCCGGACAAACCGTATTTCGCGTATTACTTCCTTTGGAGCAAGTTGATGGATAGAGCATGCCGAGTCTGGGTGATCGATGACGATCGCTCGATTCGCTGGGTGCTGGAGAAGACCCTGCAAAAGGCCGATATGGACGTGACCAGTTTCGAGAGCGCAGAACGGGTGCTGAGTTCGCTGGAGAAGGAGCAGCCCGACGTGGTGGTGTCCGACATCCGCATGCCCGGGATGGACGGGCTGGAGCTGTTGGAGATCCTGCATGCCCGCTATCCGGGTCTGCCGGTCATCATCATGACCGCCCACTCGGATCTCGACAGTGCGGTCTCGGCCTACCATGGAGGCGCCTTCGAATATCTGCCCAAGCCCTTCGACGTGGACGATGCGGTGCAGCAGATTCGCCGCGCCTGCCGCCAACAGGCGGCGGCGGAGGAAAAACCGCACCCGGACGGCCGCAAGGGAGACAAGGAGATCATCGGCGAAGCGCCGGCCATGCAGGAGGTCTTCCGCGCCATCGGACGTCTCGCCCGTTCCAACATCACGGTGCTGATCAACGGCGAGTCGGGTACCGGCAAGGAGCTGGTGGCCCAGGCGCTACATCGCCACAGTACCCGTGCCGAGGCTCCCTTCATCGCCCTCAACATGGCGGCCATCCCCCGCGATCTGATGGAGTCCGAGCTCTTCGGTCACGAGCGCGGCGCCTTCACCGGCGCCCAGACCCGTCGGGAAGGCCGTTTCGAACAGGCCGACGGCGGCACCCTCTTCCTGGATGAGATCGGCGACATGCCGGCCGAGCTGCAGACACGCCTGCTGCGGGTCCTGGCCGACGGCGAGTTCTATCGTGTCGGCGGACATGAACCGGTCAAGGTCGATGTGCGCATCATCGCCGCCACCCACCAGAACCTGGAAAATCTGGTCAAGTCCGGCGCCTTCCGTGAAGACCTGTTTCATCGCCTGAATGTCATCCGCATCCACCTGCCTGCCCTGCGCGAACGACGCGAGGACATTCCGCTGCTGATGAAGCACTTCCTGAATGCGGCGGCCAAGGAGTTGTCGGTCGAGGCCAAGATGTTGTTGCCCGAGACCGAGGAGTTCCTGAGTCAGATGGAGTGGCCGGGTAACGTCCGGCAGCTGGAGAACACCGCCCGTTGGCTGACCGTGATGGCCTCCGGACAGGAGATCCACATCGATGACCTACCCACTGAACTGCGCGAGAGCGAGTCTCCGTCGGTCTTCTATGACGACTGGCGTCAGCTGCTTCGCGCATGGGCACGAAAACGGCTGCAGGAGGGGTGTGAAGGCCTGCTCAACGAAGCCGGACCCGATTTCGAAACCGTCATGATAGAGACGGCGCTGGAGCACACCGCGGGACGTCGGCAGGACGCGGCCCGGCTGCTGGGCTGGGGGCGCAACACCCTGACGCGCAAGATCAAGGAGCTCAATCTCGACATCGACGAGTAGAAGCGCCAGGCAGGATTCACGACGCCGTGAGCCAGGTCATGGCAGAGAGGGAAACCCCCTTCAACCAGGGGTTGCAGGACTTGCCTGGTAGCGGCAGCGGGTTATCATGCTCGCCCAAGTTTTACAGCAGGTGCACCCATGGACTCCACCACCATCGAGCTGCCCGGCAGCGAAATCGAATCGATCAGCCTGGAGAACGGCAAGCTCGTCATCCGTTTCTCCCGCGCCTATATCATCAAGACCTTGAGCGGTTCAGTCGAGCGTACCCGCTGGTGGCAGGCCGGTGCGCTGATTTTCGATGATGCCGAGGTCGAGGGCGAGCTGCCCGCTGCACCCTGCATCTGCGATGGCGGCGATGTGGGAGAGAACATCTACACCTATCGGGACATGATCCCGGTACCGCTGGAGAGCAAGGGTCGTGCCCACTGCAGCCTGAAGATCCGGGACCGGGTCGAGCCTTTCCAGGCGTATGCCGCCGGCGTGCGATTGGCGATGGAGGATCGTCCCCACTACATCGAGCATATCCGACCGGAGTGAGACGCTTAGGGATGCGTGGGGCGAATCTGACGGGCTCAGATCGGCCGCTGCCGCATGTCCCGGAGCGCACTCCGGCGGTGTCGAGAGATTATCGTCACGGATATCTTCCCACGCCGATGCCCAGCGGGACGGTCCCTCTCGGGTGAGATCAGCCGGAGGCCAGTCGGTGTGCTGCGCGGGTGGTCTCCGGCAACTTGTAGCGGGTCGTCGCCGCCAACACATAGTTCACCGCGGTCGGCAGCGAGATGCGATGGCCGATGGAGACATAGATCGGCTTCACGCCGGCACGGGTGCGCAGCACCGCACCGATCTCCTCTCCCTTGTCGAGCAACGGCACCCAGCCCCCCTTCTCCTCCGGCACCCGGCCATGGGTGCCGATCAATCGCGTCTTGCCGACCCCGATAGTGGGCGTGTCCGTCAACAGTCCGAGGTGGCAGGCCAGGCCGAAGCGCCTGGGATGGGCCAGACCCTGGCCGTCGCACAAGACCAGTTCAGGTGGTTGCGCGAGTCGCTCGAGGGCCTCGAGAATTGCGGGTATTTCGCGAAAGGAGAGCAGTCCGGGCACGTAGGGGAAACCGGTGGGCAGGCGGGCGATGGTCTGCTCAAGGGGTGCGAGGGATGGAAAGTCGAGCACGGCGACCGCCGCGCGGGTGACCTTGCCGGCCTCCTCGAAGCCCACATCCACACCGGCGATGCGCGAAGGCGTAACGAATCGATCTTCCCGTATCACCCGATCGCGCAGGCGCTGCTGTAGCGCAATCGCCTCAGCGGGCGTCAGATCCCATGGGTGGTCTAAATCCTCACACATTGAACTGCCAGGTCTATTGGTTTACCTCATTGTAGCGTCCCGGTGGAAACATCACGCATGCCGGATGCACGTGGTCTACATCAATAAAAGCATGAATGACGGAGCAATGTAGTTGCAATCTTGGGTGATCGGTTTAAGCTTCGGGAAGTTCTGACGCTATAGGAATTTACAGGCGCCCCATCGGGGGGTTGACCGGCCCCGGGCAGGAGATCGCGGGTCGGGGCCGATTCAGTCATACGAGAGAAGTCTTCAAGTTATGTCAGTCGAGCTATTCAACAACGGCAGCCACATCTGTGTTGCCTTCAGGGATCTGGTCAACGGAGAGGCTGTCCAGGCAAATCAGTTTCTGATCTACGACCATCAGCACGCGGCGCTGATCGACCCGGGCGGAGAGTTGACCTATTCGCGGTTGTTCATGGCCATCAGTGACTATATGAATGTCAAGAAGCTCGACTACGTGGTGGCCTCGCATCAGGATCCGGATATCGTCGCCTCGGTCAACAAGTGGCTGGTGGGCACGGACTGTAAAGTGGTGGTGCCCGCCCTGTGGGAACGTTTCATCCCCCACTTCACCCGTCCCGGCCGCCTGGTGGATCGGGTGGTGCCGATTCCGGATGAAGGGACCAACCTGGAGTTGGGCAATATCCGCCTGATGGCGCTACCGGCCCATTTCCTCCACGCCGAGGGTAATTTCCAGTTTTACGATCCGATCAGTCGCATCCTCTTTTCAGGCGACCTGGGCGCCAACCTGCCACCGGGCGATCTCAACAAACCGGCCAAGAGCATCGGGGAGCTGATGCCCTATATGGAAGGTTTTCACAAGCGCTACATGAACTCCAACAAGGTCTGCCGGCTCTGGGCCAACATGGTGCGTCAGCTCGACATCGATATGATCGTGCCCCAGCACGGTCGTGCCTTTATCGGCCGCAAGGCGGTGACCGAGTTCATCAACTGGATCGAAGGTCTGCAGTGCGGCGTCGATCTGGTGACCCAGGACAACTACCGACTGCCCTAAGCCCGCAGCCGTCGTAAGCCCAAAGCCGTCAGCCGGCGTCGCTCTGCGCGCGCGCCTGCTGACGGTCGGCGGCCAACTCCCCGATCCAGAAGCCCAGGTTCTTTTCCAGGAACTCCGTCACCGGCATGTAGTGGGAGCCGTCACAGGAGAAGGTCAATCCCAGCATGCCGTTCATGATGTTGATCGAGGCACTGCGCAGATAGATGGTCTCATCGGCAAAGCGTAGCGCCTTGAACTCCTCCAACACCTCGCGGATCTGCGTCGTAGTGACCTTGGCCCTCGCCGGATAGGGGTAGAGAGGGTAGGCCAACACGATATCGGGATTGATGATCTCCTCCACGCCATGGATGCGGTAGCTGTAGGGGTCCTCCATGAGCCAGAATGAGCAGCGGCCGCTGGAGTAGTGGAGCTTGCAGTGGAAGATGCCGTGATCCGACATCAGGGAGAGAATGGTCTCGTGCACCGAGTCGATGTTCTCATCCAGGCGGCTGGGTATACGCTGTTGCATGAACAGGGTGCCGCGCACCGCCGGATCGCCCTTGAACTGCTGCCAGTGGGGTTTGCGCTCGAAGCCGGCGATGTCGCCGACCAGCTTGTCGAGTGAGAAATCGGCGGCGATGAAACCCAGCAGCTCATCCCCGCACCGCACCGCCTGCAGAGCGGTGACGCACTCGCGGTCGCTGAACTGACTGTGGTAGACCGAGGAGAGCATGATGCCCTTGAAAGGCAGGTTGTTCTTGAGATAGGGGCGCTTGGAGAGATCCCTCCCCCGCCAGCTCTTGTCCGCTCGTCCCGCTTGAACCAGGGAGGAGATCTCCTGGCCATCCAGATCCCAGGCGTAGAGAAATTCGCACTTGGGAATGCTATCGATGTGGTCGAGCAACACCTGGTCGAGCCTGTCGGCGTTTTCCCAGGCGGCGACGCAATTTTCGGCCAGCTGTGAAAGCGGATCTCCGATTTCGCTGGCGAGGGCGTCTTTTTTATTCAGGATGATCTGTTGCAGTGCTGTCATGAGTACCTCGAATCCGAGGTGGGATTATAACCCGACAGCGCCGGGTCGATGCGATCGGTCCGGTGGCAGTGAGAAGCTTCAGGCATTTGCGTGTACAATGCCGAGCTTGCCAATCGAGACGGTTAATGCCGAGGACAGAGTAGACTGTGACCAGATTGAAGAACGATCGACTGCTGAAAGCCCTGTTACGTGAACCCGTGGACGTCACTCCGGTGTGGATGATGCGGCAGGCCGGGCGTTACCTGCCCGAGTATCGCGCCACCCGCGCCAAGGCGGGCAGTTTCATGGATCTCTGCCGTAGCCCCGAGCTGGCCTGTGAAGTGACCATCCAGCCTCTCGATCGTTATCCTCTGGATGCGGCGATCCTCTTCTCCGATATCCTGACGGTACCCGACGCCATGGGTCTGGGCCTCTATTTTACCGAAGGTGAGGGTCCCCACTTCGAACGCCCGGTGCAGGATGCCGCCGCCGTTCAGGCCCTCGGCCAGCCCGATATGGAACAGGACCTGGGGTATGTCATGGACGCGGTGCGCACCATCCGCCGCGAGCTCGACGGTCGGGTGCCGCTGATCGGTTTCAGCGGTAGCCCCTGGACCCTGGCCACCTACATGGTCGAGGGCGGCGGCACCAAGAACTTCTCCAAGGTCAAGGGCATGATGTTCGACCGTCCGCAGCTGATGCACCAGCTGCTGGACAAGGTCAGCGAGACGGTGACCACCTATCTGAATGCGCAGATCGCCGCCGGCGCTCAGGCGGTGATGATCTTCGATACCTGGGGCGGCGTGCTCACGCCACAGCACTACCAGGCCTTCTCCCTCGACTATATGCAGCGAATCGTCGATGGCCTAACCCGGGAGGCCGAGGGGCGTCGGGTCCCGGTGATCCTCTTCACCAAGGGCGGTGGTCTCTGGCTCGAGCAGATGGCCGACACCGGCTGCGATGCTCTCGGCATCGATTGGACTCTGAACCTGGCCGATGCCCGGGCGCGGGTCGGAGGCCGGGTGGCGCTGCAGGGGAATCTCGACCCCTGCACCCTCTACGCCTCTCCGGAACGTATTCGCGAGGAGGTGGCCCAGGTGCTGGCCAGCTATGGCCAGGGCAGTGGCCATGTCTTCAATCTGGGTCACGGGATTCATCCCGAGATCGATCCTGAACGCGCCGGCGTCTTCGTCGATGCGGTACACGAGCTGAGCCGGGCTTATCACGAAGGATCGTAAAAAAGATAGATCGCAAAGGCCGCTAAGAAGCGCGGAGACCGCAAAGGAAGTTATCCTCTCTACTCCTGATTCAGCTTTGGTCAAAAAGTAGAGAGGAGTCGAACGCGGTTCCAAGCGGCGGACCATCCCATAATAATCTTGGCGTTCATTGCGCTTCATGGCGTGCTTTGCGTTATGCTTTCCGAACTCATTCCCTGGGAGCGCTGTGTATGAAAATCACTCTCCTCGGCCTCGGACTGATGGGGCGGCCGATCGCACTGCGCCTGGTCCACTGCGGTCACGACGTGGTGGCCTGGAACCGTTCGCCGGAGCCGTTGGAGCGAGCCGCCGAAGCGGGGCTGAGCACCGAGGCGGACTTGGCCCGGGCGGTGGAACAGAGCGAGGTGATCATCCTCACCCTGAGTGATGCGACAGCGATCGAGAGCGTGCTCTTCGATCCCGCCCTAGTGCCACTGCTGCAGGGCAAGACCCTGCTGCAGATGGGCACCATCGCCCCCAACGAGAGCCGCGCCATCGCCAAGCGTGTGTCGGAAGCGGGAGCCGAATATCTCGAGGCGCCGGTGCTCGGCAGCATTCCCGAAGCCCGCTCCGGTCAGTTGATCGTGATGGCCGCAGGCGCGGAACCGGCCTACCAGCATTGCTTGCTGATGCTGCGCTGTCTCGGCAAGGATGTGGAGCTGATAGGGTCCGTCGGCCAGGCCGCGGCCATGAAGCTGGCGATGAACCAATTGATCGCCGCGCTCACCGCCGGATTCTCCCAAAGCCTGGGACTGATCCGCGCCGAGGGCGTGGATGTGGATCAGTTCATGGGGCTGTTGCGCGAGAGTGCGCTCTATGCGCCCACCTTCGATAAAAAGCTGCAGAAATTCATCGAGCACGACTACAGCCATCCCAACTTTCCCCTCAAACACCTGATCAAGGACCTCGGCCTGTTCAAGCAGGTGGCCGAGGATTCGGGTATCGATGCGGCGATATCCGACGCCATGCTTTCGGTGTTTCTGAAAGGCCAGCAGGCGGGCTACGGGGATGAGGACTACTCATCGCTCTACGAAGCGATCAATCCGGGTTTCGATGCGGAGACCGACACCGGATGTTGAGTTTGCGCGGGGCGCGGCGCCCCGCGCCGTGTAGGCTAACTCACGAGCAAGGCGACGACGATGCCGAGAACGAGTAGGCCTAGGGAGCCGAGAATGGCTTTGTCACTGCCTAACATGGTTGACCTCCTTCGATGACGTTTGCCGTTGAAAAAACCCAATGCGGTGTTGGGTACGGGATGGTGAACCAGGGTCCACCAGTTACAGTTGAGACATGATGTCATCCCAGAGGTTTTCAACTTTTTTACTGAAAAATACAGGGTTTTTTACTCAATCCGCAGCTATCTGTCAGTGGACTTGCAGGTATGAAAACGACTGTGCGCAAGGCTTTCTCATGAAACTGAACGATCCTTTCGGGCGTCTGGAGACGCGACATCAAAAGGGTTATGAATCGATGCGGGAGGCCCTTCGTCAGGGAGGCATCACCACACCGGAAGCGGCCCGGGAGGTGATGCGACAGGCCGAACGACGGGCAGTGAGCCTGATAGCGATCAGCGTGGCGGTACTGCTGATAACGTCGCTCCTGTTGCCGAAGATGGCGCCGTTGGCGCTGGGACTGGGGCTGTTTCTGCTGGTCTGGGTCGCGACCTCGACCCTGAATGGCCGGCGCTACATCAAGCGCTATATCGAAGAGGAACTCAAAACGCCATGATGGCGGCGTGTGGCGCTTGAGCGATGGGAGTGTCTCGGGGCGGGATCTCTCCCGCCCCGGCTGAATCATCCGATAAGCGCTATAGAGACGACGATACCGATGATGAGAATGGCGAAAGCGCCGAGCAGAGCCTTATCACTTCCAAGCATGGTCTGGTCCTCCAAATGACGTACTGTTTGACAAGGAACCATCCGATACCGCTGAGGGGCATAGGATGATTTTATGACTGCGCTCAAGAATGTAATGAATCGGCGGCGGCGTTTAACTGACATCGGTCAATAAACCACGATTATTTTAGGGGTAATGTGGCGGCCATCGTGTGCTGAAAGCGGCTACGATGCTGAGCAACAAGCCTTACCTCGTCTTTGAAAGGCGCAGGAAAGGTTTCGAATTCCCGGCTCGATGGCTGCCCTTTCAGCGCGATTTCGTGTTAAAAAGAGCCCTCAATCGACAGGGGACGAGAGATCCCCGTTCAGGGGTCAAACATGCGTCTGTTCACCAGCGAACTGCCCGGCCGGCACGAACGCCACCTGCTCAGAAAGCAGGACAATCCACTCTTTCCCGAAGCCCAGAGAACCATCAGTCAGAGTGAGTTGACCGAGGCCCAGCGTCTCGATCACGAGGAGTTGGAGGCCTATATCCGGGACCTGCGCAAACTGGTCGGCGAGGCCGTTGCGCTGGGACCTCATGAACAGAGCGACGTCATCCTCGAGCTCAAGGAACGACTCGACCAGGCCTATGAAACCGCCTGTCGCCTGGCGGACGACCAGAGCCCCAACAAGGAGGCGATCCGCAAACTGGTGGCGGTGATCATGCGCGCGGTTTGGCAAGGGGCCGGCAACGACACCCTGGCGCATCAGGAGCTGGAGCAGGAAGAGGCCGCCCGCGCGGCCCACTACGAGCTGCTGGAAACCCCGCTGGTGGCCGACCTGCTCGACCCCGAATCGCTGATTCAGGCCGATGATCTGCTGGCGGTGCTGTTGAGCGCGGAGCGGGAGGGGTTCGAGGCGGCCGTCACCCTGTTCGATCCGGGTCAGCTCAGAGCGCTGTGCGAACAGGGCGCGACGTTGAAACGGGACGGCGAGGCGCTTGATGCCCTGCCCGGCGCCCGCGAACGGCTGGCTGAGCTGGAGCAGCTGCTCTCCTCGCTCGGCGGCAACGCCTGAGGATTGTTCCCCGCCGCGGTCTATTGCCGACCAAAGTGGGCGGCGATCGCCTCGGCGCACTCGCCGTTTGCGGCGTCGAACGCCACCGGCGCCCCTTGGGGGGAGATGCAGCTGATGGTCAGCAGGCGATCTTCGGTAATGCCCACCACTCGCATCACCCGCATCGGATTGGCGCTGTAGCTGAGGTCGATCACCGCCAGCTGATGCTCACCGCGCCGTTCGTAGCGGCCGCTCGCCATGGCGTGGCTGATGCGCTCCCGGGGCGGAATGTTATTGCGGTCATAGGCCTGTTGCAGGCTGGCCTCCGCCGCCTGGCGGGTCTCCTCCACGAGCTGCTGCAGATAGCCCTGATCGAACGAGGTGTCGCTCAGGCCCGCAGCCGGCTGTTCGCTGACCTTGACGTTGGAAGGCCCCAGATCGATATCGCAGGCAGTCAGCAGCAGCAGGCTCGAACAGAGAAGAATGGGCAGAGATTTCATCATGGCCCGACATTCTACAGGGATAGCTCAGTGGTGCCAGCAGCGAAGCGATTTTGTAGCCCGGATTCCGCTAGGCTGCATCCGGGCTACGAGGTGGAGTGTGGCGCCGGGTCCTGCTCACACTGCTCGCTATCGGTTCCGTCCATCAACCGGTATTTCTCAAGCCGGCGGAGATGGCGTTGATGGAGCGCAGCAGAGGCGTCAGCCAGAGCTCCCGCATCTCCCCGCTCAGCTCGGGATCGCGATAGCGTCGCAGCAGCCCGAGCTGGATGTGGTTGAGGGGATCCAGATAGGCATCGCGCCGGCTCAGGGACTGCTTCAGAACCGGGGTCTCGTCCAACAGGTCGTCGATCTGGGCGATCTCCAGGATCTGCCTGCGGGTACGTCGGTATTCGCGGCGGATCTCTTCGAAGATCAGCTTGCGGGTCTCAGCGTCGGTGCAGAGCCTCGCATAGGCTTCGGCGATGGACATGTCCGACTTGAACAGGGCCATCTGGGTATTGCTCAACAGGGCGCGGAAGAAGGGCCACTCACGATACATCTTCTGCAGCTGCTTGAGGCGTCCCTTGCCCTGTCTGCGCCAGCCTTCCAGCGCCGCGCCGATGCCGTACCAGCCGGGCAGGGTCTGGCGCGCCTGGGCCCAGCCGAAGACCCAGGCGATGGCCCGCACCGATGATTTCGAGCGGTTGCCCTTGGTGCGGTGGGAGGGGCGCGAGCCGATGTTCAACTGGCCAATCTCGCTGACCGGGGTCGATGCGTAGAAGTAGTCGAGGAAGCCCGGCGTCTGCTCGGTGAGGCGTCGGAAGTGGACCTCGCTCAGTTCCGCCATCTCCTGCATGGCGCTGACGAAGGCCTGCTGGTCGTCCTGAACGTCGCGCACCACCCCCTGGCTGGCCTTGAACAGGCCGGTGATGCCCATGGTCAGTTCGTAGATGGCGGTCTCCCGGTTGCTGTATTTGTTCGACAGCACCTCGCCCTGTTCGGTGATCTTGATCTCCCCCTTCACGGTGTTGGCCGGTTGCGCCAGGATCGAGGCGTGGGTGGGTCCGCCGCCGCGGCCGACGGTGCCGCCGCGACCGTGAAACAGGCGGCAGCGGATACCCTGGGCCTCGGCCAGGGTGATGATCCGCTTCTGGGTCTGGTAGAGATGCCAGGCGGAGGCCATGATGCCGCCGTCCTTGGCCGAGTCGGAGTAGCCGAGCATCACCTCCTGATGGTTGTTGGAGGCCTCCAGCAGTGATTTGTAGCAGGGGCTGGAGAAGAGCGCGGCGAGGATCGACTCGCTGCGTCGCAGGTCGTCGATGGTCTCGAACAGGGGGGAGATCTCGAGCTGGCAGAACCAGCCGGTCTCGCTGCGACCGAGCAGACCGCTGAGGCTGCCGAGGAAGGCCACCTCCATGATGTGGCTGGCCTGATGGGTCATGGAGATGACGTACTGGCCGATGGCGCGGGGACTGATCTCGCGTTGGGCTTCGGCGATGAGGTCGAACACCGCCAGCACCTGGCGTGTTTGCTCTGACAGGCTCTCGCGCTGCAGTGGTTGCTCCGGGCCCTGGCTGATCAGCCGCTCGAGCAGCGACAGCTGTTCCGCCTCGTCGAGCACGGTGTAGTCCTCGGCGGCTCCGCTCTGCTGCAGGATCTCGCTGACGGCGGCGGAGTGGACCCCCGACTCCTGACGCACATCGAGTCGCGTCAGGTAGAAGCCGAAGGTCTCGGTCAGGTGGATCAGGTCGAGCAGACTGCCCGTGGCCGCCGCCTCGTCACCATGGCTGCGCAGGGAGGCGGAGATCAGCTTCAGATCGCGCAGGAAGGCCTGCTCGTCGCCATAGGCACCCTGGGTGTCCCCGGGCTGCTGTCCGTCGATAGCGGCTTCGGCGAGCGCCAGGTTGAGCTTGAGGCGCTGGCGCATGATGAAGAGCTTGCGCCGATAGGGTTCGTCCTCGAAGCGGCGGGGGTTGTCGCAGAGGAGTGACTCGCAGAGCCGGTTGTCGCGTTCGAGGCTTTCGCGAAAAGCCCAGTTCGGGTTGCAGAAACGGTAGGAGAAGGTGAGTTCGGAGATCAGCTCATCGACCCGGCGGACATACTCGGAGAGGATGGTCTGCTGCGACATGCGCAGGGCCAGACGTGTGACCTCGGGGGTGACGAACGGATTGCCGTCCCGGTCGCCGCCGATCCAGGAGCCGAAATGGAGGAAGGCGGGCAGCTGCACCCCGTGATAGTCGGGGTGGTCGCCGTAGATGCGCCGGATACCGGCATCGAGGCGTCGGTAGACCTGCGGCACGGCCTCGAACAGGCTGCGTTTGAAGTAGTGCAGGCCGAGCCGGATCTCGTTGCGCACCTCGGGCTTCACCGCCCTCACCTCCTCGGTCTTCCACAGGGTCTGGATCTGGGTCTTCAGCTCGCGCACCGTGTTTTCGTACTGGTTGAGGCTGCGCTTTGGCGCGTCGAGCATCTCGCTGGTGACGAAGATGCGGCGCAGCAGATTCATGACCACCAGCCGCTTCGACTCCGTGGGGTGGGCGGTGAAGACCGGGATGTAGGCGGCATCGTCGAGCAGGTCCTGCAGCTGCTGCGGATCGATATGACGCTGGCGGAAGCCGCGCAGGGTGTGGTCGAAGGAGCCCTCCCACAGCTCGCCGCCCTTGCCGGCGATGCGTCGGCGCTGGCGGTGGAGGTAGGCCTCCTCGGCGATGTTGACCAGCATGAAGTAGATGCTGAACGCCCTCACCACATCGCCCAGGGTTTCCGGCTGCAGCGATTCGATCAGCCGATCGAGCCGCTCGCTCAATCCCGGGTCGGGGCGATCGGCCAGTTTGAGGTAACCCCGTCGCAGCCGCTCGACGATGGTGAAGGCCTTCTCCCCCACCTGTTCGCGCAGGACTTCGCCGAGCAGGGTGCCGAAGAGACGCACGCGAGCGCGTAGCTCCTTGTCGTGTTTGACGCAGGCTTTGGTGAAGCTGTCGCTCATGGGTAGGTCCCGATGGTTGTCATTCTTGGTATCCTTTGTGACCCGTGCATGCCAGGTTTGGCTCCAATCGCCTTTGTATGCCCCGTGACAAGGTCCTGCACTGGTTGTTGTATTCCGGTCGTAAACAGCACGAAGCGCCGCCGATCCGTACACAGAGCCTTTCAGGTAATGCCTTTGGCGTCAATTTGCGATGCTGTCTGACCCGACCCACATCTTTGTGATCAGATCCTGGACCAGTCGGGTGTGTTTCGCCAGTTCATCTCGAGCGTTCCGCTTCAAGCATTCGGATAGACCCCAACCCCGGGTTGGTAAGCGGTGACTGTGGCCTCCTGGATAGTGGACTAGGCGTATGTGTCGGAAGTGCTGAATTTAGAGGTTGGCAGTGGCACCGGTACTCGAGCTATGGCTCGACACGTCACAAATCGCCTATCACGGAGCACCCCGATGGATACCGCAGGGTATGGGGTTGCAGGGAATACCGCTCGAATCCGAAGCGACGGATTTCTTGACACTTTTTTGGGCGGCGTGCCTTTGGATTCTGTGTGGTCAACACCAACGATGTTGTTATATATACAAAAATTCCAAAAAACCTAGGCTTTGGTATGGTTTTTGCTTTTAATCCTTGGTCCAAATAGGGTTTCATCGAGCGATCGGCTCACCGGACATTATTACTCAACATTCAGACAGGAACACCGTAGCAATGAAGCGCAGTAACTTATGGAGATTGAAGTCGCTATTACTCCTTATTGGGGTTCTGATAACAGCCCAGTCGGCAAACGCAACACCGTTGGTCTATACGTTCGAGGGGACACTGACGGCGTTCAGATCTTACAACGGAAATTATGATATCAACGACTTTGGCTTGGTAGTCGGTCGGTCCCACCTGGCTTACAGTTTTTTGATCGACTTTGACGTTGCCAGCTCCCGCCCGGGAACGTTCTATACAGAGCTGCTGAGCGGCTCTCTCATCAACGGCGACCTTGATTATCAGTATGGTGACTTCTATCAGTATGGGTCCAGTCACCTGTTCAATGGCGTCGGCAACGGAGTGATCAGCAATTCCCCCGAGCGAGTTAAAATTTCCACCACCAGCAATGTCACGCCGGATTGGCGCGTTGAGGACTGGGTGGTCGGCCAGAGCTTCCGCTCTCAGGATCTGGGATGTTTTTCCGGTTGGGTGGGTGGCTGCGCCGTCTACGCATTTGGCGACGTCACGCTCACCGATATTACGAACCTGACGGTTGACGAGCCCCAGGCATGGCTGTTGCTCGGCTTCGGTCTGCTCTTTCTGGGCCTGGCGGGGGGGGTACGGGAATACCGTCGGGACGACAGAAACAAGATTCTTGGCGTATAAGTCGATTCTCTATATAGCGCCCGTGTATACGACACGGGCCAAGCGGTGTTTCGGCAGCCAGGGTTATCGGAATCTGCCGCATGAATGACGGTATTCCTGTGGCAAAAGGTTACACCAAAACCAGCTCGATGCCGTCCTTCAGTACCTGGTCGATGAAGCGCTGCTGCCACTGTTCCCCCTGCAGGCGGCGGATGGTCTCCACCACGATGTACTCCGGCTTCAGGCCGGTGTCGTCGGTGTAGCGGCTGAGGCCCTGCTGGCAGGCGGGGCAGGAGGTCAGCAGTTTGATCTCGGGGCGTTGGCCCTGGTTGGCGGCGGTGAGGTCGGCGATGCCCCGATCGAGCTCCTCGTGCTTGCGGAAGCGCAGCTGGTTGGCGATGTCGGGACGGCTGGTGCCGAGGGTGCCCGCCTCGCCGCAACAGCGATCGCTGAGCAGTACGCTCTTGCCGGTGATCTGGCGCACCACCTGCAGCGGGTTGTACTGCTTGATCGGGGTGTGGCAGGGGTCGTGATAGAGGTACTCGGTAGCCTGGCTGCCGTCGAGAGCCACCCCCTTCTCCAGCATGTACTCGTGGATGTCGAGCAGCCGGCAGCCGGGGAAGATCTTGCCGAACTCGTACTGCAGCAGCTGGTCCATGCAGGTGCCGCAGGAGACCAGCACGGTCTTGATGTCCATGTAGTTGAGGGTGTTGGCGATGCGGTGGAAGAGCACCCGGTTCTCGGTGGTGATCTGCCGCCCGCGGGCATGCAGGCCGGCGGCGGTCTGCGGATAACCGCAGCAGAGATAGCCGGGGGGCAGTACCGTCTCTGCCCCCAGCTCGGTGAGCATGGCCAGGGTGGCCAGTCCGATTTCGCTGTAGAGGCGCTCCGAGCCGCAGCCGGGGAAGTAGAAGACCGCGTCGCTCTCCTCGCTGACCTTGCGCGGGTTGCGCAGGATCGGCACCGATTTGGTGTCCTGCAGGTTGAGGGCGTCGCGCAGGGTCCTGGCCGGCGGCGCCACCCGGATCGGCTTCTGCACCATCTCCACCACCAGTGATTTCGCCTTGGGAGTACCGGTGGTGGAATGGGGAGGCCGCTCCTTCGGCTTCACCAGACCGGCCTTGCCGGCCAGGCTGTAGCCCAGGTTGAGTCCCTTGAAGCCCCACACCGCCATCCCCTTGCGCAGCCAGCGGATGGTGGTCGGGTTGGTGACGTTGAGAAAGGCCATGGCGGCGGCGGTGCCCAGGTTGCGCCGCTTCTTGCCGCGGTCGACCAGGATCTTGCGCATGAGTGCGGTGACGTCGCCGAAGTCGATGTTGACCGGACAGGGATTCTCGCACTTGTGGCAGACGGTGCAGTGGTCGGCCACGTCGTTCATCTCGGCGAAGTGGGCCAGGGAGACGCCGCGCCGGGTCTGCTCCTCATAGAGGAAGGCCTCGATGATGAGGCCGGTGGCGAGGATCTTGTTACGCGGCGAGTAGAGCAGGTTGGCCCGCGGCACGTGGGTCATGCAGACCGGCTTGCACTTGCCGCAGCGCAGGCAGTGTTTGATCTCGTCGTTGAGGGTGCCGAGTTCCGACTCCTCGAGGATGATGGCCTCCTGCTCCAGCAGGCGCAGCGAGGGGGTGTAGGCGCGCTCCAGGTCGGCGCCGGCCAGCAGTTTGCCCCGGTTGAACCAGCCCTGGGGATCCACCTTCCGCTTGTAGTCGGCGAAGGCGCTGAGCTTGTCCGCATCCATGTACTGCAGCTTGGTCAGACCGATGCCGTGCTCGCCGGAGATGGCGCCATCGAGGCTGAGGGCCAGGGCCATCACCCGGTCGACGATGCGGTCGGCCTGACGCAGCATGGCGTAGTTGTCGGAATGCACCGGAATGTTGGTGTGGACGTTGCCGTCGCCGGCGTGCATATGCAGGGCGACGAAGAGGCGCGCGTCGCGCAGCCGGGCGTGGATCTCGCGCATGGCATGGCGCAGGCTGCGCACCTCCTGACCGGGGAAGATCTCGTCCAGGCGGGAGGCGACCTCGCGGCGGTAGGAGACCAGCAGATCGCGCCGCAGCAGCAGGTCGAGCAGGCGGTCATGCGGTTGAATCTGCGCCTGGATCTCCTCTGGCAGCAAATCGAGGTGATCCCTGGCCGGTTCCTCGATTCGCTCCAGCAGGCTTTGCCAGCGCACCCGGGCTCGGCTCACCGCCTCGCGGGCCAGATCGAGCTTGGCCTGCAGGATGGAGCGGTTCTCGTCGCTGGCTTCGAAGTCGTCGTCGGGTTTGCGCAGGGAGTGGTCGCCCGCCAGGTAGGCCAGCACCTCGTCGGCGATGGCGATCTTGTTGGCGATCGACTCCTCGATGTTGATGCGCTCGATACCGCGGCTGTACTCGGCCAGCCGGTCGAGGGGGATGACCACGTCCTCGTTGATCTTGAAGGCGTTGGTGTGGGCCGAGATGGCGGCGGTGCGCGCGCGGTCGAGCCAGAAGTTGCGCCGCGCCTCGGGGCTGCTGGCGATGAAGGCCTCGCCCTCGCGGGCCTGGGTCATACGCACCACCTCGGCGGCGGCGGTCTCCAGCAGCAGCGCGTTCTCGCTGGCGATATCGGCCAGCAGCACCATCTTCGGCCGGTCGCTGCGCGGCGCCTTGGTGGAGTACTTGACCGCCTTGAGGTAGCGCTCGTCCAGATGCTCGAGGCCGGCCAGCAGCACCTCGTCGTGCCCGTCGAGATACTCCTTGAGTTCGACGATGGCGGGTACCGCCTTGCCGATGTCGGTGCCGAAAAACTCCAGACAGAGGGTGCGTACCTGACTCGGCATGCGGTGCAGCACGAAGCGGGCGGAGGTGATCAGACCATCGCAGCCCTCCTTCTGCACGCCCGGCAGGCCGGAGAGGAACTTGTCGGTGACGTCCTTGCCCAGCCCCAGCTTGCGGAAGGCGCTGCCGGGCATGCGCAGGATCTCGGGGTCGCCCAGCCGGGTCTTGCCGTCGCTCTGGTAGCGGCTGACGCGGAAGCTGACCTCCGCCTGGTCGTGGATCTTGCCCAGGTTGTGGTTGAGGCGTTCCACCTCCAGCCATTCGCCCTGGGCGGTGACCATGCGCCAACTGGCCAGGTTGTCCAGGGTGGTGCCCCAGAGCACCGCCTTCTTGCCGCCGGCGTTCATGGCAATGTTGCCGCCGATGGTGGAGGCGTCCTGGGAGGTGGGATCGACGGCGAAGGCCAGGCCTGCCGCCTCGGCGCGCTCGGATACGCGACGGGTGACCACGCCGGCGCCGGTATGCACGGTGGGCACCCGGCCCTCGACGCCGGGCAGTTCGATCTCCTCCACCGGGCCGACCCGATCGAGCTTCTCGGTGTTGAGCACCGCTGTGTGGGGATCGAGGGGCACCGCGCTGCCGGTGTAGCCGGTGCCGCCGCCGCGGGGGATCAGGGTCAGGCCCGACTCGATACAGGCCTTGACGATGGGCGCAATCTCCGCCTCGCTGTCGGGGGTGATGACCACGAAGGGGATCTCCACGCGCCAGTCGGTGGCGTCGGTGGCGTGGGAGACACGGGCGATGCCGCTGAAGTCCACGTTGTCGGCACGGGTCAGGCCGATCAGGTTGCGTCTGGTGCGCCGGCGCAGTTCCAGCAGTTCGTCGAAGCGGCGTTCGAAGCTGGTGACCGCGGCGCGCGCCGCCGCCAGCAGCTGCAGTGCCTGCTGGTTGCCGTTGGCCCTCAGTTCGAACTGGTCGAGGCGGTGTTTGAGGGCGTCGACCAGGGCCTTGCGCCGCTCCTCGTTGTTGAGCAGATCGTCCTGCAGATAGGGGTTGCGGGTGATGACCCACATGTCGCCCAGCACCTCGAACAGCATGCGGGCCGAGCGACCGGTGCGGCGGGTGCCGCGCAGGTCCTCGATCAGGTCCCACATCGCCTTGCCCAGGAACCGGATGACGATCTCCCGGTCAGAGAAGGAGGTGTAGTTATAGGGGATCTCGCGAATACGCGGGGTGGAATCTGTGTTCATGCAAGGTGACAGTCGTGAGCGGGCCTGACGTTCCGGCCGGAAGAAACAGGCGGGGTATTGTAGCTCAATTGATCTCGCGGCTTAATGCCAAAATGCAAATTATCGATGACGAATATCAGCGTCATTTCGCAAGGGAGAAGAGAATGTCCGAGAAAAGAGTTCTGAGCCTGGGTCTGGCGGGTGCCGTACTCTTGAGCGGTATTGCATCACACCCCGTGTCTGCCGGTGAACTGGAGCGCACGCTGGATTATCGTCAGGGGGTGATGAACGTCTTCAGCTGGAACATGAAGGCCATGAGCGCCATGATGAAAGGCGAAATGCCGTACGACGCCAAAGCCTTCGCTCGACATGCGGATGATCTGGCGACCGCGGCCTCACTCGATCTGCTGGCGGGTTTTCCGGAGGACTCGGACAAGGGCGAAACCGATGCCCTGCCCGATATCTGGCTCGACTTCGAGGGTTTCACCCAGAAGCTCGACGAACTACGCGCGGCCAGCCGGAAACTCAGGGAGGTCGCCAGCAGCGGTGACAAGGCGGAGATGGGTGAGGCCCTGGGCAAGACCGGGAAGACCTGTAAAGGGTGTCACGACAGCTTCAAGGAGTGAGCCGCCAGCCGCTCAGGGAAAGGCCTGACCGGTCTCCTCTTCGCCGAGGATCTGTTCGATGGTGCAGGCGATTTCGTAACCACCATCGGACGTGGGGGTGCTGCGCAGCACGCTGGCGGTAGCCGACAACGGCGGTGTGATGGGATTCGCCGGTACGATATAGACCAGCAGCCGTGTCCCCGGGTTGATATCCTGGGGAGCCAGCAGCAACAGACCGGAAGCACTGAGATTCTTGACGATGCCATCGGCCATCTCCTCCGCGCCCTGGATGCGGAACTGGGCCGGGCAGTCAATGCCCATACGGTGGAAATCTCGCTTCTCGGCATACTCATTCATTCGCACTCTCCCGTGACTGTCGGCGTCGAGTTCCGCTGAGGATACTGTGTTCTAATGTAGCAGGAAGTGCATAGGCACACAGCGTGAAAGTGGAGGGAAAAAGGCGTTTTTTTCCTGGATTTCCAGCTGTGGTTTATGCTTGAAGTGTGAATCTCTTTAGCACACCCACGGTGTGCGATTCCGACTCGATGAGGAGTGACTCATGTACAGACTCCCAGGCTTGATCGTTCTGGCTTTCGTCATGCTGACTCAGATTGCCAGTGGGGAAGAGATCTACCGCTCCGTGGATGAACAGGGTAATGTCACCTTCACCGACACGCCGCCCGCCGGGGGTGAGGTCGAGCGTGTGGAACTGCCTCCCAGCCCTTCGGAACAGAGCCGGCAGGCAGCTGAACGGCGCAATCAGGAAATCATGAAAGCGGCCGAGCAGGCGGATCGTAAGCGCCTACAGGAAAGAGAACAGAAGCAGGCTGGTGTGAAGGCGGCTGAACAGCAGCTGCAGGAAGCGCAGGCGCGTCTGGCCGAGGCCAAGGAGATCAAGGACGAGGACCGCCAGAACCTGGCCGGCGGCAAGCGAAGAATACAACCGGAGTATTTCGAGCGGGTCAAGCAGGCCGAATTGGAGGTCGAAAAGGCACGCAAGGCGCTGCGGGAGGCACGTGGCTACTAGCAGCGTTTTCATGCAGTGGAGGCCGAGCTACGCCAGAGCCCCCGGTGTCCGGTTAAACTGGAGCGGCAATAGCGTCTGATGCAGATCTATCTGGTTGGCGGCGCCATCCGCGACAAGCTCTTGGGACGGCCGGTGAAGGAGCGGGACTACCTGGTGACCGGCGCCAGCGTGGAGCAGATGCTGGCGCTGGGCTACCGGCAGGTCGGCCGCGACTTCCCGGTCTTTCTGCATCCGCAGACTCATGAGGAGTACGCCCTGGCCAGGACGCGCAGAGCGGGTATCGCATCGGGGCGCCCCCATGCCGATCCCGCGGTATCCCTGGAGCAGGATCTGGCGCGCCGGGACCTGACCATCAATGCCATTGCCGAGTCCTCCCGCGGCGAGCTTATCGACCCCTTCGGCGGCGTGGAGGACCTGAAACGCCGGGTCTTGCGCCATGTCTCACCGGCTTTTGCCGAGGATCCTGTCCGGGTCTTGCGGGTGGCTCGCTTGATGGCCCGTTATGCCGATCTGGGATTCAGCGTCGCTGAGGAGACCCTGTCACTGATGCAGCAGTTGGTCGATGAGGGGCGCCTCGACCGGTTGGTGCCGGAGCGGCTGTGGCAGGAGCTGATCGGTGCACTGGGCACCGCTAACCCCAAACCCTTCTTCGAGACCTTGCGCCGGTGCGGCGCCCTGGCCCGGATCCTGCCCGAGATCGATGCCCTGTTCGGTGTGCCGCAGCCGACCCATTGGCACCCGGAGGTCGATTGCGGAGTGCATACCCTGATGGCGCTGGGTGTGGCCTGCGAACTGAGCGAATCCCTGGAGGTGCGTTTCGCCACCCTCACCCATGACCTGGGCAAGGCCAATACCCCCGCGCACATTCTGCCGAGCCACTATGGACATGAGGAGCGGGGCACACGCCGAATCGATCGATTGTGCCGGCGGCTCAAGGTGCCGAACCGGTTTCGCGAGCTGGCCCTGAGCTGCGCCCGTTATCACGGTTACACCCACAGGCTCTACACGCTGCGGGCGAAAACGGTGATCAAGTTGCTGATGGGACTGGATGCCTTCCGCCGACCGCAGCGGCTGCGGCAGTTTCTGTTGGTGTGTGAGGCCGACTACCGGGGGCGGCAGGGTTTTCATGCCCGCGCCTATCCCCAGGCCGACGACCTCTGGCGCCTGTATGAGGCTGCGCGCGGGGTCAGTCTGGGCGACGCGGCGGCGGCCGACAGCGGTTGGTTGCGGGGACAGGCGATTCAGCGTGCGCGGCTGCGTCGTGTCGCCGCCGCGCTGGCGGAGCTGGCGGTCCGCTCCGGATCAGCCGCTGAGACGGTCGAAGATGCGGAAACCGGCGACATAGGTGCCGATGGCGGAGCCCAGGGTGCTGAGAAAGAAGATCAGCAGGGTGCGTGAGACCCGGTTGCGCCACCAGCCGAGAAGCCGGGTGGTGTCGTTGCGCAGCCGGCCGAAGTCGGCCACGGTCGGCTTGCGCAGGAAGATCTCGGCCGCGGCGGTCACCATGCCGGCTCCGACCGTCGGATTCAGCGAGGTGATGGGGGCGGCCAGAAAGGCGGTCAACACGGTCAAGGGGTGGGCCGCAGCCAGTAGCGCGCCAAGGGCGGAGAGACCGCCGTTGATCACCACCCAGTCGAACACCAGTTCCCAGCCGAGACCGGGATTGCGGCGAAAACCGATGACGAAGCCGGTCAGCACCAGGGCCACGATGAGCCAGGGGATCAGTTTGGGCCAGCGGCTGGGACGCGGCAGGCGGTCGAGCTGTTCGATCACCTCGCCGGGGGTTCCCGTTGGGCTCTCCAGGTAACGGGCGATGCCGTTGAGATGGCCGGCGCCGACCACCGCCAACAGATTTTCATGACCTTGCTGCTCGATCTCCTGCAGCAGGCGGGAGGCCATGTAGCGGTCGCGTTCGTCGATCAGGGGCAGGTAGAGATCCTGGCGGTCTTCGGCGAATTCGGCAAAGGTGGTCTCCAGGATATCGCCCTCCTTGAGGTGCTCGATCTCCGCTTCCGAGACCTCTTCGCGGGAGACGATGGCGCCGATCAGTCCGGCAAACAGACCAAACCGTTTCCACCAGGCCAGGTTACCGGCGACCCGTTTCAAGGTGACGCTGATCTCGCGATCGATCAGCAGCAGGGGGCGGTGGGACTCCTGAGCGAGCCTTATCGCCTCGCGCTGCTCGGCGCCCGGTTCGATGCCGAACTGCTCGGCCAGACGCTGTTGATAGGCGCCCAGGGCCAGGCTGGCCATGACCATCAGCACGCGCCGCTCGCGGACCACCTTGAGCAGATCCATTCTCGCCAGGTCGTCCGGATTGAGCAGGGCGTTGTAGCGGCTGGGGCAGAGCTCGACGGCGACGGCATCGTAGTCACCGCTCTCGAGCAGGTGTTTGACCTGCTCCGCGCTGGCGCGGGAGACATGGGCGGTACCCAGCAGGGTGATGCGGCTCTCGCCGATGCGGATCTCGCGCTGGGGTTCCTGGGCTGGTTGAGGCATTTCTTCAGATGTCTGGTCGTTATTGAAGGCTGTGCATTCTATCAGCCTATGCCGGAAAAATGCCGGGAAACCGCCGGGGTTTGTGAAAATCTTCTGAAAATCAACCAGGCTGCGGGGCGTCTCGGTTACACTATGGGGGATTGAATACCGGCAGTTGTCGGATGTAATGACCACGTGGCTGTCGTCCCCGGGTCCCGGGCCTCGAGACAGATGGCAGGCCACAACCTAACCAGGAACTTAGGTATAGATGAACAAAGATATCGTTTGGCACAATGCCACCGTCACCCGCGAGCGTCGGGAGAAGCAGAACAAACATCGGGCCAAGCTGCTCTGGTTCACCGGTCTCTCCGGATCGGGAAAATCCACCCTGGCGCACGCCTTGGAGGAGGAGCTGCATCAGCGGGGTTGCCGAACCTATGTCTTCGACGGGGACAATGTGCGCCACGGCCTCTGCCGCGACCTCGGATTTACGGTCGAGGACCGGACCGAGAATATCCGTCGTATCGGCGAGATGGCCAAGTTGTTTGTCGATGCCGGGGTGATTGCGCTGACCGCCTTCATTTCGCCCATACGTGAGGACCGGGAACGGGCGCGGGGCCTCTTTCCCCATGGCGACTTCATCGAGGTCTACGTGAAGTGCTCCCTCGAAGCCTGCGAAGCGCGGGATGTCAAAGGGCTCTACAAAAAAGCGCGTGCCGGCGAGATACCCCATTTCACCGGGATCTCGTCACCCTACGAACCACCGTCGAATCCGGAGATCACCATCGATACGGAAGCCCGGGAGGTGGAGGCGTGTGTGACCGAAATGATCGGGATCCTGGAAGAGCGGGGCGTGATTCCGACCAATGTGGTATAGGACACCGACGTATCGCCCGTATGGGTCGTGTTCGATCTTTCGCGAGGCCGCCTGAATTCGCCAGCGGGTGGAGCGCCATTACATATCGATGGATACCGGGCAATCAGCTTGAGGAGAAAGAAGTGATCACTCGTTTTCTTGTCGGATTTCTATTGATCTTCCTGCTATCAGGTTGTCAGACCCTGAGTGAGCGCAAGCAGGCCGACGCCCTGCAGGAGGTGTTGCGAAATTACGGCGGCGTCGTACGCTGGGGTTCGCTCGATCAGCTGCGCCGTTTCAAGCGGCCAGAGACCGAGACCAGGAGCGAGCCGGTACCGGAGGCCTCCGCGCAGATTCGCGTCACTCACTACGAAGTGGTTCAGGGGCCCGCCATGGTCGACGGCGACAAAGCGATTCAAACAGCGCTGATCCAATATGTCTTCGTCGATTCGCAGGTGGTCAAGGAGGTGGTGGATCAGCAGACCTGGGAGTACGACGCGGAGCAGGAGAGCTGGTACCTGATCAGTCCCCTTCCAAGCCTTAAATAGGAGGGCTTGCCATGGACGACAAACACCAGCTGCTGACTCCGGCCGTCCGCCTGCTCCTCTCGCTTGCGGCCTTTGTCGTCATCGTGGCCGGAATGCGGGCGGCGGAAGCGCTGCTGGTACCCTTCCTGCTCTCGCTGTTCATCGCGGTCATCGCCGCCGCACCGCTGTTCTATCTCAAACAGAAAGGCGTCCCGGGCGGGGTCGCCATGCTGATCGTCATCGCCATGATCGTCGTCATCGGGCTGCTGATCGGCTGGATGATCGGCGGTTCGCTGCACGACTTCACCGTCAACCTGCCGAAGTACCAGGAGCGGCTGTCGGGTCAAAGCGTCAGGTTGGTTGAGTGGCTGCGCGGTCTGGGCCTGCAGCTCGATCAAGAGGCGATCAAGACGATCATCGACCCCGGTAAGGCGATGGCCATGGCGGGACAGGTGATCAGCGGTCTCGGCAATGTGCTGGCACAGGCGGTGCTGATCCTGATTACCGTGATCTTCATGTTGATGGAGGCCTCGGCCTTCCAGAACAAACTGCATGCCATCGCGGACGATCCCGAGGCCTCCGTGGAGCGGGTGGAGGCGATCACCTCCAGCATCAAGCGCTATATGACGATCAAGACCAGCACCAGTCTGCTGACCGGTGTTCTGATCAGTCTCTGGCTATGGGTGCTGGGCGTGGACTATCCCGTGCTCTGGGGTGTGGTCGCCTTCCTCTTCAACTACGTGCCCAATATCGGCTCGATCATCGCCGCCGTGCCGGCGGTGCTGCTGGCGCTGGTGCAGGCGGACGTCTCGACCGCCGTCTGGACCGCGGTCGGTTACCTGGTGATGAACAATCTGGTCGGCAACATGATCGAACCCCGCTTCATGGGTTCGGGGCTAGGCCTGTCGCCCCTGGTGGTCTTCATTTCGTTGGTGTTCTGGGGGTGGATCCTGGGGCCGGTGGGGATGTTTCTCTCCGTCCCTCTGACCATGACGTTGAAGATCTTCCTCGACAGCTATGAAGCAAGCCGTCGCATCGGGCTGCTGTTGGGAGGCAGTGTACAGAAGTTGGAATAGTTTCGCCTGATTGCTTCACCCAGCAGCTTGTGAAAGCAACTTGCCCGGCGCTTCGTGACGTTTTGTTGTTTACGAACTGTCGGAAAAGTTAACAAGTCTTTTATGCTGTCAAATAGTCCAAGAATGAAGGACATACCACACACTTGCCTCGCGTCATATCTTCCTTAGCCTTTGAATCCGCTTGTCTGGCCTGTCGGCTTACCTTACAGCGAGTATTCACAATGAAATACCTTGATAGAGTAAGTTGGTGAAACCTGCTGGAATTTTAATTCTGGTATATAAAATGCCATTGCTATTCTGCATCTTTGAAAATGTTTAGACCAAGGAGGTGAGTTTTAATATTTGATTACTTTTTGCCACAAATGTACGAAATCAAACAAGGAGCGTGTGATGAAAAAATTGATATCACTTCTCGTGTTGTGCCTTGGGTTTCTATCGGCTTCTCATGCAGGATTGGTGACAAAAGGGGCTACCTGGAGCACCTCAATTGGAGGTAATGGCCATACGTATTATTTGGTGGAGTTTCCGTATTACAGCTGGGATGACGCAACAAACGATCTATTCGCAACCGTTGGCCCAGGGTATCACTTGGCAACGATCACAAGCCAGGATGAGCAGGACTTCTTGCTAGACCATCTCCTTTACAGCTCCAGCCCCAACGTTGACTATTTTGGTGAGTACTGGCTAGGAGGCTATCAATTTCCAGTAAATACTCCCGGCAAATACGATAACTGGGTATGGGTGACAGGCGAGGCATGGAGCTACACCAACTGGTTACCGTTTGAGCCTAATGACCAGGGCGGTCCAGGCTTAGAGCAGCACCTTGGAATCAAGTATTTCCCAAGCTATTCCGGATGGAATGATGAAGGCTACTACGAGAATATCCAAGGATACATCGTGGAAAGTGTTCCTGAGCCATCCAGCTTCATTCTCATGGCTGCAGGCTTGGCTGGGCTTGGTGTTGCCAGCCGGAAGCGGCACAAACAGAACTAACGACATAAAGCTGTTTGCACTAACCCCGCTAACAGCGGGGTTTGTCGTTTGGGTGATGAGCGTATGGCAGCTATCTGTACATCGGAATCCGGAATCTTTCCCTGAATAAGAACTGCGGTGACTTTCGGGGTTTGATGCACTTCTCAATCTCCCTGCTGGCGTATTAGAGCCGTCCATAAAGGTGCGGCATATCAGCATGGAGATTGTTCACGATGAAACGGTTTTTGCGGACAATTTCTATCTCGCGTTGAGATGATGGTGTTGTAGTTGGGTGATAGGGGCGTGGTATTAGCGGAAGAGTTCGAGCTGATTCGTGCCTCTGAGCCTTGCGTCCGCTTGATGAGGGATTCAAAAGTGGCTGTTGCGTGCCGGACTGACGATGCAATCACGTCTAATGGCGCTCACCCCAGCTTGCAGGTGATGACGGCAGTAACCGGAATCATCACTAAAGATGAGCCAGAACTTTTGTCCATTTAACTGTGCAAAAGGGATTCGGCCCGTGCAATCTTCTCTTCCGCCTTGTCGAGTATCTTGAGGCTGAGTTTTGGGGTGAGTTCGCCGATATCGAACTTCTTCAGCGCAGGCACCTGATCCAGCGTCGGCAGGTGGGCCATCTCCGGTTTGCCGATGAAGGTATGCAGCTGGGCGATGATGACCAGGTCAGCGTAGTCCGCCTTGCCTTCATGGACGCGCAGCCAATGCTCCGCCTCTTCGGCTACCTGGATCAGGTCTTCGATAAATCCCCAGTTGCGCAGAATGGCGCTGCCGATACGGCCGCGCATGTCCGTCATCACCTGTTCGAGCTTCTCGTCGTCGTTGGCCACTTCGGGGAAACGCTCGGCATAACTGAGGATGGCCACATTTCCGATATCGTGCAGCAATCCGGCCAACAGCGCATGCTCCGGATTGAATTCGCCGGTGATCTTGGCCAGTACATAGCTGACTGCGCTCACCTTGACGCTGTGTTCCCACAGCTTCCGCATGTGCTGTTTCAATACCGAAGAGCGGGTTTTGAAAAGCTCCCGCAGGGCAAAGGTCAGCACCAGCTTGTGGGTGGTGTCCGCTCCGAGGCGGATGATCGCGGCGGCGCAGGAGTCGACGGGGGTGACCCCGGCATAGAGGGGGCTGTTGGCGGCGCGGATCAGTTTGGCGGTGATCACCGGATCGGTCTGGATGACATTGGCCAGTTTTCGTGCGTTGGTGTTCTCGTCGCGCATGGCGCGGCCGAGCCGCACGGCCACGTCAGGCAGGCTGGGCAGAATCAGCTGGTCCTGCTCCAGATCCTGCAGCAGCGCGTGGGAGAGATTGTTCTCCGTCGCGGTCTGGTCGTATGGACCGGACTCTGGAGGCAACTCGGTGGCGGTAATGCCTTCAGCATCGCCGCCCATGAGTCCGTTCAGAAGATCACCGTCGATCATCAGGTAGTCGACCGTGGTGATCGCTTCCACGGTGTAGCGACGTGGAATCAGATTGGCGACAGGCGAGTTGAACTGCGAAGTGCTGTTGTCGATCTCGGTCACCCTGCCATCGGTCGAGGTGAGGCGCAGGCGTCCCTCCAGCAGATAGAGACTGAAGCGGGCGGTATCCCCCTCCTGGATCAGGGTCGTACCCTTGCCGGCGGAGTGGATCTGCAGTGAGCGGGCCAGCAGCTCTCGCTGAACATCGTCGAGCCGGTCGAGCGGCTGATAGGTCTTCAATGTCTCCGGCGTGGGATGCCTATACTGTTCGTTCATAGTGCACCTCCTTTCCTCAGCAGCCGCAACGTACCGGCGCGGGTTGATGCAACTGCAGGGTGCCGACCAGGCGGTCGACTCTCGCAAGTTGATGTCGCTGCAGATAGTCCTTTATCCCCTGGTTGATTTTTTTGCACACCAGCGGGTCGTAGAATAGCGCGGTTCCGATGCCGACTGCGCTGGCGCCTGCAATAATGAACTCTAGCGCATCCTCCGCCGAGGTGATGCCGCCCTGGCCGATGATCGGGATGTCATGCTCGCGGCAGACCTGATAGACCTGATGCACCTTGAGCAGGGCGACCGGCTTGATGGCGGGTCCGGAGAGACCGCCCTGGTTGTTGCCGATTATCGGCACCCGGCTTTCAATGTCGATGGCCATGCCCATCAAGGTGTTGATGACCGAAAAGGCGTCGCTGCCGGCCTCGATGCAGCCGCGGGCGTTGGCGGCGATGTCGGTCTGGTTGGGCGAGAGCTTGGTGATCAGCGGCTTGCGCGTGGCTTTGCGGCAGGCCTCGACCACCCGGGCCGACATGGCGGGATCGTTGCCGAAGGCGACGCCGCCCTCCTTCACGTTGGGACAGGAGATGTTGATCTCGATGGCGTCGATGGGGGAGTCGTCGAAGCGGCGGGTGACCTCGTAATACTCTTCGACCGTAGAGCCCGAGACATTGGCGATGAAGCGGGTCTCGCTGAAATCGAGGGTCGGCAGGATGTCGTTGACCACCTTGTCGACACCGGGATTCTGCAGGCCAATGGCATTGAGCATGCCGTCCGGTGTTTCGTAGACCCGGTGCGGGCGGTTGCCCAGGCGCGGTTCCAGGGTGGTACCCTTGAGACAGACGGCACCGGTATCGCGATTGCTGAAGCCGTTGACCCGTGTGTACTCTTCGCCGAAACCGACACAACCGGAGAGGAGTACGATTGGGGTGTTGAACGACATACCGCAAAATTCGGTACGCAGTGGGGACGGGGTGCTGCTGCTCATGAACTTATCGTTTTTCTCCAGTCAGGGTTGAGGGGATGTTTCACGTCGTACTCTACGAACCGGAGATCCCGCCCAATACGGGAAACATCATACGCCTATGCGCCAATAGTGGCAGCAAATTGCATCTGATTCACCCCCTCGGATTCCAATTGGACGACAAACGGCTGCGCCGGGCCGGGCTCGACTATCACGAGTGGGCCGAGGTCTCGGAACACCTCTCGCTGGAGGCGTTCGAGAAAGCCGTCAAGCCGCCGCGGTTGTTTGCCTGTTCGACGCGGGGGCGTCGCTGCTATACGGAGGTCGACTATCGGCCGGGAGATGCGCTGTTGTTCGGGCCGGAGACGCGGGGGCTGCCGCAAGCGCTACTCGAGCGGCTGCCGGCGGAGCACCGTTTGCGCATACCCATGCTGCCGAACAGCCGCAGTCTCAATCTGTCGAACGCCGCCGCTCTGATGGTCTACGAGGCCTGGCGGCAGCAGGGATTCGCCGGCGCGGCTGCAGGCCTCTGAGCGGACAGGTCGTCAGAGCCCCTCCGGCTTCTGGCTGCGTTCGAGCAGGTTGTGCACCGCCGTTTCCGGTGGGAGCGCTTCATAGAGTACGGCATGAACCTGTTCCGAGATCGGCATCTCCACGCCGTGGCGCTGGGACAGCTTATAGACCTCCTGCGCCGTGTGGACGCCCTCCACCTCCTGGCCGATACGCTGTCTCGCCTGTTCGATGGAGAGGCCCTCGGCCAGCGCCAATCCCATGCGGCGGTTGCGCGACTGATTGTCGGTGCAGGTGAGTACCAGGTCGCCGAGGCCGGCCAGGCCCATGAAGGTCTCCTGCCTGCCGCCCAGCTCGATTCCCAGACGCATGATCTCGGTCAGGCCCCGGGTGATCAGCGCGGCCCGGGTGTTGGCGCCGAAGCCGAGGCCATCGGCGATACCGGCGGCGATGGCCAGCACGTTCTTGCTCGCGCCCCCCACCTGCACGCCGATCAGGTCGTCGCTGGTGTAGGCGCGGAACCAGGGGGAGTGCAGCAGTTCGGCCATGCGAGTGGCGTGGCGTTGAGTGGAGGCGGCGACCGTGATGGCGGTGGGCAGTCCACGGGCCACCTCACCGGCGAAGGTGGGGCCGGAAATGACGGCGAGATCCCGCTGCGGCAGGAGTTCGCTCGCCACCTCGGAGAGCAGCCGCTGGCTGCCGGGCTCGAAGCCCTTGGTGGCCCAGGTGATGCCGGGGCGGTCGCTGATGAGGGGGGCGAGCTGCCCGCAGACGGCGCGAAAGGCGTGACTGGGAACCACGATCAGGACTTCGTCGGCATCCTTCAGGGCGCGACCGAGATCGGCCTCGGGACGGACGTTGTCGGGTAGCGGGACCCCGGGCAGAAACGTCTTGTTTTCCCGATCCCGGTTCAGCGCCTCGATCTCGGCCTCCAGGTGGCCCCAGAGGCGGACGTCTAGCCCGTTCTTTCCCAGCAGGATCGCGAGGGCGGTACCCCAGGAACCGGTGCCGAGTACCGCGATGGAGTCTTTTCCCGCCACTAGTGCTTGGCTTCGGTTGCGCTTTCAGCCTGTTGCTTGGCGAGCTGCTGCTGATGCTGTGCGTAGAGGGCGTCGAAGTTGACCGGCTGCAGCACCATCTGAGGGAAGCTGCCTTTCATGATCAGGTCGGAGAGGACCTCGCGCACATAGGGGAAGAGCTGGCTCGGGCAGTAGGCGCCCAGCAACGGCCCCCGTTCCTGGTCGTTGAAACCGCTGATGGTGAAGATTCCGGCCTGTTTGGCTTCCGCCAGGTAGGCGGTCTCTTCTCCCAAGGTGGTGGTGACGGTCACCGTGAGACAGACTTCGTAGACGCCTTCGCCGAGCGTCTGCACTTCGGTGTTGAGATTGACCTTGGTGTCGGGTTTCCACTCTTGCTGGAAGACGGCGGGGGTTTTCGGCGTCTCGAAAGAGACGTCCTTGAGATAGACCCGTTGCAGGGCGAATTCGCGATTGGGTGCGTCTGGCTTTGTTTCTGTCATGGTGGTTCCTTGGGGCGTGACTATTTCTTGCGGGTGACCGGCAGGTTGGCGCTCTGCCAGGCCAGGATGCCGCCTTTGAGGTTGTAGACCTGTTCGAAGCCCGCCTTGCGGAGCTGGTGACAGGCGCTGGAGGACTGAGCGCCGGAGCGACAACTGACGATGATGGGTTTGTCCTTGTGTTTGTTCAGGGTGTTGATCTGATTGGCGAAGCCGTTGCTGGGGATGCTGATGGCGTTGATGATGTGACCCTTGTGAAAGTCGGCGGAGGGACGCACATCGATCACCACGGCCTGCTGATGATTAATCAGGTCGGTGGCCGCCTGCGGGTCGACGCTGCCTTTGTCGACCTGTATCAGTGTGAAGATCAGATAACCGGCGACCAGCACGAAGGCGGTCACGAGGATCCAGTGGTTCATCGTGAATTCGATGAGTTGTTGCATTCGGGGCCTCTTGAGAAGGGTGATTTTCAGCAGGGGGAGAGTGTATACCAGGAGGCAGGGTGGGTTAAGGGGCGATCGGAATCTCTGGAGGGGACTTGTAAAAACGGGCGGCCGGTGGCTGTACTCCTACAACCGGCCCGAGGGGATCGTTAGCGGCTGAGCGTCAGGCGTGGGTGCAGAACACCTCGCGCATCATGCCGATTAGTTTGAGCGTGCGGAAATCGCTGACCCGATAGAAGACCCGGTTGGCATCCTTGCGGGAGGCGAGAATGCCTTTATCGCGCAGAATGGCCAGATGCTGCGAAATGTTGCTCTGGGAGGTGCCCACCTGCTCGACGATCTCCTGCACGCTGACCTCCTGGGCGCCCAGGGTGCACAGAATCTTCAGTCTCAAGGGGTGAGACATGGCCTTGAGCGACCTGGATGCGCGATCGACGTCGTCGTCGCTGGCGAACAGATTGTCCATCCCTTCGGTGTCGTCCAGGGTCAGAGGTTGGGTGCTCTTGCCGAATTTGTTTTCCATAAACGCAGCCTTTTACTAGTAACTAATACAATAATACGCTGTATTATGGGCGGATGAGAACCCTTTTTTTTGCTTGGGTTTTCCTGAACATTTTTTGCGGTTTCCCTGTCTATCACGGGGGTGGATTGTCTGGTCTGGGCTGGGGATTGGTGATTTAATGCGATTTTGATCCAGATCAATATTTTTTCGTGCCATTTTCGCCTTTTTTGAGTTGTAGAGCAGAGACCTGACATGACCGATAGACCCAAGCCGGTCGTCCTGATCATTCTGGATGGCTGGGGTTACAGCGAGGACCCGGATGCCAACGCCATCGCCATTGCCCGCACCCCGGTCTGGGATCGCCTCTGGCGCGAGTATCCCCATAGTCTGATCAACACTTCGGGCGCCGCCGTCGGGCTGCCTGGGGGGCAGATGGGCAATTCGGAAGTCGGTCATCTCAACCTGGGCGCCGGACGGGTCGTCTACCAGGAGTTCACCCGGGTCAGCCGTTCCATCCGTACCGGCTCGTTCTTCACCAACGAAACCCTCACCGAGGCGGTGGACAAGGCGGTGGCCAAGGGCAAGGCGGTGCATCTGCTCGGCCTGCTCTCGCCAGGCGGCGTACACAGCCACGAGGAGCACATCCACGCGATGGTGAAACTGGCGGTGGAGCGGGGAGCGGAGAAGGTCTACGTGCACGCCTTCCTGGACGGTCGTGACACCCCGCCAAAGAGCGCCGAGCCCTCTTTCGTGGCGCTCAACGAACTGTTTGACGAGCTGGGTCGGGGTCGTATCGCCACCCTCGTGGGTCGCTATTACGCCATGGACCGGGATCATCGTTGGGAACGCACCCAGCTGGCCTATGATCTGCTGGTCGATGCCAAGGCCGAACATCGGGTGACGAGCGCCTGCAAGGGACTCCAGGCAGCTTACGATCGCGGCGAGACCGACGAATTCGTGGCGCCCACCGTGGTGGTCCCCGAAGGGGAGCAGCCGGTGACCATCGAGGACGGCGATGTCCTCTTCTTTCTCAACTACCGGGCCGATCGCGCCCGTCAACTGACCAGCGCCTTCGTCGAGGAGGACTTCGACGGCTTCGAGCGCGCCCGTCGTCCCAAGCTCGGCGAATTCGTCAGCCTGACCCGCTATCACAAACGGTTCGACATTCCGGTGGCCTTCCCGCCGGAAAAGCTGAGCAATGGTTTCGGCGAATACATCTCGCATCAGGGGCTGAGACAGCTGCGGTTGGCGGAGACGGAGAAGTACGCCCATGTCACCTTCTTCTTCAACGGTGGGCGCGAGACCCCATTCGAGGGCGAGGACCGGATTCTGGTGCCGTCGCCCAAGGTGGCGACCTACGATCTGAAGCCGGAGATGAGCGCCGAGGAGGTGACCGATCACCTGGTGGAGGCGATCGAGGGCGGTAAGTACGACACCATCATCTGCAACTATGCCAACAGCGACATGGTGGGACACACCGGCAAGCTGGATGCCGCCATCCATGCGGTGGAGACCCTCGACCACTGTCTGGGCCGGGTCATGAAGTCGATCCACCTGGCCGGCGGCGAAATGCTGATCACCGCCGACCACGGCAATTCGGAGCAGATGGAGGATCATGCCAACCATCAACCCCACACCGCACACACGGTGAACCCGGTGCCGCTGATCTACGTGGGGCGGCATGCCGAGCTGGAGGAGGGCGGCGCCCTGTGCGATATCGCCCCCACCCTGCTGCGTATCATGGGACTGGAGGCGCCGACCGAGATGCAGGGCCGGCCACTGATCCGATTTGTGGGGGACGCCTGATCCATGTATCTGTGGCGGTGCCTGGCGGCGCTGTTGCTGACAGCCTGCCTGCTTTCCCCGGGGCTGGCTGCCGACGATGAGGAGCTGGAGGCGAAGACCCGTCAGCTGGAGCAGGTCAAGAGCCGTATCGAGTCATTGAACCAGGCCCTGCGCTCCACCGAGAGCCAGCGTGACGAGCAGAACCGTGCGTTGCAGGAGACGGAGCAGAAGGTCGGCCTCATCGCCCGCCGCATCCGGGTGACCGATCTGAGCCTGCAGCGCCAGCAGCGCCAGCTGGCGGAACTGGAGGCGGATCGGGCCGATGCCCGCCTGAAACTCGACAGCCACCGCTCCTCCCTCGAACAGCAGATCCGGGCCGCCTATGCCATGGGTCGGCAGGAGAAGGTGAAAATCCTACTGAATCAAGAAGATCCCGCCGTAGTCAGCCGGGTCATGGTGTATTACGATTATTTCAATGCGGCGCGACTCTCGCAGATGGAGCGGATTGAGGAGAGTCTCCACGAGCTGAACCGGATCGAGCATGAGATCGCCCGGGAGGAGCAGCGTCTGCAGCAGCTGCAGGAGAAGAACAACAACGAGCGTTTGCAGCTGGAGACGGCCAAGCGGGGGAGGATGGAGATCGTTGCCAAACTCAACCTCCGGTTGAAGGATCAGGGCCAGGAGTTGAGTGAACTGAAGGATGACGAGAACCAGCTCTCATCGCTGATCTCAAACATCCAGCAGGCACTCTCCGATCTGCCCCTGGATCCCGCCGCTCACGATCCGTTCCGCAGCCGAAAAGGCAAGCTGCCCTGGCCCGCAAATGGCAGCCTGGCCGCCAGCTTCGGCAGCCGGCGGGAGGTGGGGAAGCTGACCTGGGACGGGGTCATGATCGCGGCACCGGAGGGGCGAGAAGTACACGCCATCCATCACGGCCGGGTGGCTTTCGCCGATTGGTTGCGCGGCTTCGGTCTGCTGTTGATCATCGATCACGGCGATGGCTACATGAGTCTCTACGGACATAATCAGAGTCTGTTCAAAGAGACCGGTGAATGGGTCGAACCGGGAGAGGTGGTGGCACAGGTCGGCAGCAGTGGCGGTCGCACCCAGTCCGGCATCTATTTCGGCATCAGGCATAATGGTGAGCCGCAGAATCCGATGCTGTGGTGCAAGCGAACAAAAGGCCGCACGATTACCGATCGGGAGCGTCCATATGGCCAAGCGTCCGCCGCGCTCCAACGAGCCTCCGGCGACGGCCAGGGGTGAGGGAACGAAGCCCTGAAGCGTGTTGAGCGTGATTGCCGCATCGGCGGCGAATTGACAGGAAAACCTAATGAAGCATGCAGTTGAGAGAATACGCCGGAATGCCGGCCTGATACTCCTGGCGAGCCTGATGCTGGCGCCGGCCATGGCGTCGGCCCAGGCCGAGGAGCCCCCCGAGCCGCTGCCGCTGGAGCAGTTGCGGACCTTTGCCGACATTTTCGGCCGCATCAAGGCCAACTATGTGGAGCCGGTTGAGGACAAAGTGCTGCTGGAGAACGCCATACGCGGCATGGTCTCCGGCCTCGATCCCCATTCCAACTATCTCGACGCCGAAGACTACAAGGACCTGCAGGTCGGGACCAAAGGGGAGTTCGGCGGGCTCGGCATCGAGGTCGGCATGGAGGATGGCTTCGTCAAGGTGATCGCGCCGATCGACGATACGCCGGCGCAGCGCGCGGGCGTGCAGAGCGGTGATCTCATCGTCAGGCTCGACGACACCCCGGTCAAGGGCCTGTCGCTGAGTGACGCGGTCAAGCTGATGCGCGGCAAGCCGGGCACCAGTATCGAGCTCACCATCATCCGCAAGGGCGAGGAGAAGCCGCTGAAGATCATGGTGGTGCGCGACACCATCAAGGTGGCCAGCGTCAAGGGACGGTTGCTGGACAAGCACTACGCCTATCTGCGCATCTCCCAGTTTCAGTCCCACACCACCAGCGATCTGCTGAAGACCCTGAAGCGCCTTGAGAAGGAGGCGGGAGAGGAGCTGCACGGCATGATTCTCGACCTGCGCAATAATCCGGGAGGGGTCCTCAACGCGGCGGTCTCGGTCAGCGACGCCTTTCTTCAGTCGGGTCTGATCGTCTATACCCAGGGGCGTGAGAGCGACTCCCAGCTCCGCTTCGAAGCGGCGCCCGACGATGTGCTCAACGGGGCGCCCATCGTGGTGCTGGTGAACGAAGGCTCCGCCTCCGCTTCGGAGATCGTCGCCGGCGCCCTGCAGGATCAGAAACGGGCGGTGATCATGGGCACCCGGACCTTCGGCAAGGGCTCGGTGCAGACCATTATCCCGATCAGCGACACGGCGGCGGTGAAACTGACCACGGCCCGCTACTACACCCCCTCCGGACGTTCGATTCAGGCCGAGGGCATCAAGCCCGATATCGAGCTGGAGGAGGTCAAGGTCTCCAAGGTCGAAAGCGACGGCGTGAAGCCCATCAAGGAGGCCGATCTCTCCGGCCATCTGGAGAACGGAAAAGCGAAGGATTCGGCGACCGATGCGAAAGGCGCCGATTCAGAGAATGAGTCTCTGGCCGATAAGGACTATCAACTGGGCGAGGCTCTGAATCTGCTCAAGGGGCTGGCCATCCTGGGCGCGCGGGCGAAGGCGGAATGAGCATGAGGGTATAGATGCGACAAAAGGGGCTGCTGGCCGGACTGCTGATCACGTTACTGCTGACACCCTGGTGGTGTGCGGCCGAAACGGCAGCTGCCGGCGAAGCGCCTGTTCGCATCGCCCTGATCATCGACGACATGGGCAACCGCAAGGCTGCCGGGGAGCAGGCCCTGGCGCTGCCGGGAAATATCACCTACTCCTTTCTGCCGCACACCCCCTACGCCCACAAGCAGGCAATCCGCGCGCATGAGCTGAAGCGCGAGATCATGCTGCATCTGCCGATGGAGTCCGCTCTCGGCAATCCGCTGGGTGCCGGTGCGCTGACCCAGTCGATGCCGAGAGAGGAGTTCCTGGCCGTGCTCAAACGCGATCTCGATTCCCTCCCCTACGTCGCCGGCGTGAATAACCACATGGGGAGCCTGCTGACGCGGGATCCGACCGCGATGCGCTGGCTGATGGGCAGCCTGCGGGAGGCGGATCTCTTCTTCGTCGACAGCCGTACCACGGATGCCACCGTGGCGGAGCGGGTGGCGCAGGAGCATCTGGTCGCTTCCGCTCGACGCCACGTATTTCTCGACTACATTCAGGAGAGAGAGATCGTGCGTGAGCAGCTGGCAGCCCTGGTTGCCACGGCGCGACGGGAAGGCAGCGCCATCGGCATCGGCCACCCCCATCCGGAGACCCTGGCGGTACTGATGGAAGAGCTGCCCAAACTGCAGGCCGAGGGTATCGAACTGGTGCCCGTGTCGGCCCTTACCAACCCGGGGAGAGCATTATGGCACGCGTCCTCGTCCCTCTTGCCCAAGGCTGTGAAGAACTAGAAGCCGTCACCATCACCGATCTGCTGACCCGTGGCGGCATCGAAGTGGTCACGGCCGGGCTCGATGACCATCCCGTGAAGGCCTCGCGTGGTATGACCCTGGTGCCTGACACCACCCTAGATGCGGTGATGGAACAGGAGTTTGACATGATGGTGCTTCCGGGCGGCCTGCCCGGGGCCGATCATCTGAACGATGACCCGCGAATACACAGACTGCTCAAACGTCTCAATTCAGAGGGGCGCTACATGGCTGCCATCTGCGCCGCGCCCAAAGTCCTGGCGACGGCAGGCCTGCTCGATGGACGCAAGGCGACCAGCTACCCGGGGGCGTTGGCGGGTATGGACCTGCCGCGGGTGAGTCTGCAGCTCGACGGCGTGGTCAGGGATGACAAGGTGGTTACCTCGCGCGGACCGGGTACGGCGATGGATTTCGCCCTGGAGCTGGTGGAGCTTCTGGCCGGCAAGACAAAGCGGGAGGAGGTCGAGAAGGGGCTGGTGCGCTGAATCTGCGATTTCTGTGATCGGGTGTGGATCCGAATAGTCCGATGGGCCGGGAGTCAGTTTGATGCATCCCGGCCTTCGTCGGTTGACTGTTGCGAGATTGATAGCATTACCATCTCCCGATGTTCGGGGACCAGAGTGTCAAGCAGTTTGCTCAGCCGCTGGGTGTCCATCGCGTCGCAGGCTTCTGACATTTGGTCGAGGGTGTCATTGAGCCAGGACCAGTCAACCTCGCGGTGGCGAGCTAGAAGGACCTTTTCGTGGGCTGTTTTTTCCAGCTGTTCCTGCTCATGGAACAGCTCTTCATAGAGCTTCTCGCCGGGGCGTAGACCGATGTACTTTATGGCGATGTCCTCTCCCGGTGTACGTCCGGAGAGCCGGATCATCTGTTCCGCCAGGTAGCTGATCTTGATCGGTTCTCCCATATCGAGTACGAAGATCTCTCCTCCCTTGCCGAGTACCACCGTTTGCATGATGAGTTGGCACGCCTCGGGGATGGTCATGAAGTAGCGCTCTATGCGCGGATCGGTAACGGTAACCGGACCCCCGGCCTCGATCTGCTGGCGGAACAGGGGAATGACACTGCCGGCTGAGCCGAGAACGTTACCGAACCTGACGGTGATGAACCGGGTCTTCGAGTGGGTGTTGAGATTCTGACAGAAGATTTCGGCGGCACGCTTGCTTGCACCCATCACATTGGCCGGATTGACTGCCTTATCAGTGGAGACAAGGACGAAATCCTCGCAGCCGTGACGGTCCGCAGTATGGGCCAGTGTGCGTGTGCCCAGTACATTGTTGCGCAGGGCCTGCCTCAACTGGGGTTCGAGCATGGGAACGTGCTTATAGGCTGCAGCGTGGAAGACCACCTCCGGTTGATGATATTCGAACACGGTGTCGACGAAAGGTTGATCCGTCACATCACCGAGATGGCAAGTGAGGTCCAGGTCCGGAAAGCTGCGTTGCAGCTCCATTTGTATGGTGTAGAGATTGAGCTCACTGTTTTCAATGATAACGAGGCTCTGAGGCTTGAGGCGAGAGACTTGTCGGCAAAGTTCAGAGCCGATGGAACCGCCTCCGCCGGAGATCAAAATACGCTTGTGGGACAGGCGTCGTGATATCTCTGGCCAGTCGAGTGAGACGGGTTCACGACCAAGCAGGTCATCGATCGAGACCTCGCGCAATTCATTGATGTGGACGTTGCCCGTCATCAGGTCACTGAGTTGGGGGACGGTGCGATAGGGTACGCCAGCCATATCGCAATAGGCGACGATCTGGCGGAACTGAGTGGGCTTGGCAGAGGGAATTGCCAGCATAATGATGTCGATCTCGCGATCCTGCACCAGCCGGGGGATATCCTGACAACTGCCAGCGACGGGAATTCCATGGATCTCACGGCCGAGTCTGCGTACGTTGTCGTCGGCAAAAGCGATCAGCTGGTAGGATTGACCGGCGCTCCGGAGCAGATCGCGCGCCAGCATTTCGCCCGCCTTACCGGCACCAACGATGAGTACGCGCTTGCCTGCGCTCAAGCTCAGATGGTGGTCCTTTATCCAGCGATATGAGAGGCGTGAACCGCTGAGAAAGGCGGTCAGCAACAGCATGTATATGATGGGAACGGAGCGGGGAATCCCTTCCAGCCGGGTGAACAGGAAAAGCAACAGAAGGCTGGCGGCGGTGCCGGCCAGCACGGCCTTGATGATACGCTGCAGATCGGGTAGAGAGGCGAAGCGCCAGATGCCACGGTAGAGCCCGAAAAGGATGAAGGCGGTCAACTGAGCGGGAAGAATCACCACTAGGCTCTTCAGCATGCCGCTGAGGAACAATGGCGTGAAGCTCTCCAGACGCAGCCAGTAGGCCAGGAACCAGGTGAGGGGTACCGACAACAGGTCGTGCGCAAGGGCGGCACCTTGTGAACGGAATCTGGCTGGAATGCGGGTGTAGGGCATGGCGGTTGCTTGCTTGTCGTTGACGATGATTATACCCGTAAATACACCTCAAGGGCGGCAAAATGGGCTGGTCCCTGTGGGGTAAAGTGTGAGAAGGGGCGCGATCTCAAGGCCTAGTGCGTTTGCCGCACACCGGCTTTGAAATATAGTGCGGTGGCGACCAAAGGAAGATAGGCGATTAGGATCGCCAACCATCCGTCGATCAGCATCAGCACCACTGTTGTCGCAAGGGGAAATAGCCAGAGCAGGTTGATCAGGGCAATGCCCAGTGAGACCCGGCCGTGGGAAGCAAAGCGGATGGCGGCATGCTGGTAGGCATGGGTGCGGTGAGCCTGATAGAACTTCTCCCCAGCGAGTATACGACGCAACAGGGTGAGGCTGGCATCGACGATGTAGACACCCAGCAGAATGAGCCAGGCTTGGAATAGCGGTTGGGCGAGGTGATAGGCGTGTATCATCAGCACGCCAAGTACGATGCCGATGAAAGCGCTGCCTGCATCGCCCATGAAGAGGCGTGCGGGTGGCAGGTTCCAGAGTTGAAAACCGGCGACACAGGAAGCTAGCAGTAGCAGTAGCAGCCAACTAGGATCTTGGGGGAATAAGAGCCAGGACAGTAACGCGCCAGCAAGGCCAACGCTGAGTGTCTCACTGCCGGTGATGGCATCGATGCCGTCCATAAAGTTGTAGAGATTCAAAAGCCAGACTAGAAACAGGGCGAGTAGTATTGCAATCAGCCAGAAACCGATATCTCCACTGCTAAAATCGGAGGTCGGACGATAGAGTTGGAACAGGATCCACAGAGCCGCGATGAAATGGGCGATGAGCCGCTTGCGGACAGGGATATGCCCGCGATCATCGAGAAAGCCTACCAGCGCGATCGTGGTTCCGGCGCCGTAAAGCGCTAGATAGAGGGAGAGCGGGGCGGGTACCTGCAGTTGTAGCAGCGGAAGCAGCGCCAGGAATACCAGTGCTACAGCTGCACCGCCGCCTCTCGGTACCGGCTTATGGTGGGAGCTGCGTGCATTGGGAATGTCGATGAGACCCCAGCGATCGGCGTAGTTGCGAAGCAAACCGCTTAAAGCATAGGAGAGTGGAGCCGCCAGAAGGATGAGCCACAGAAGTGTCATTTGATCTGATGCAGGTAGCTTTGAGCTGTTTGGCGGATGGCCTCTTCCGGCGTTTTGACGGGTTGCCATCCGAGTAGTGTCTTGGTTTTCGAAATATCGACTTCCAAATTACCAAACAAACGATTCGCGATGTCATTCCTGCCGAACAGTTTTGCAGCCAAGCGGAGCAGTGGTGTTGGAAACGGGATAAGACGTATCGGCCGATTCATGCCGGTAGCGATGCAGCGTAGCAGTTCAGTGGTGGAGAGGTCGTGATCGTCGGAGACCAGAAAGACCTGGTTTGCCGCATCCGGGTGGTCGATACAAAGTCGGATGAGATCGATGAGATTGTCGATGGAGACCAGGCTGCGCCGATTCTCGACAGCGCCTAATGGCAGTGGCAAGCCCCTGCTCACCAAGCGCATAAGTTTCATAAAGTTGGCTTTGACCCCAGGTCCATAGACCAGTGGTGGACGGATGATGACCGTCTCCATGCCTGAAGACTGCGACAACTGCAACAGCGCGCACTCCGATTCATATTTGGAGATAGCATAGGGATCCATGGGGTGCGGTGGGTCCTCAGCTTTGAAGGGGTGTCCGGTCTCGGTTGACTCTCCGTTGACTTTGATTGAACTGATATAGATGAAACGCTTCACGCCTGCCGCGGCAGCCTGGTTGGCGAGGCGTAGGGTGCTATCCATGTTGATCGCTTTATAGGCCGGGTAGGTATTCCTAGCGGTATCATCCATGCGGTGCACTCTGGCCGCCAGATGAATGATCACGTCAATACCGGACAGCTGTTGTGCATAGTTGGAAATGTTTTCGATGCTGTCGATGAGTATCGTTCTGACCTTTGAAGGCAGGTGGGTTTTGTGCTTGCGGGTCAGCACTGTAATACGGTGTGTCGTCTGGGCCAACAGCTCCGCAGTCAGTCTCTGTCCGATAAAGCCGGTTGCACCGGTGATCAATATATTCAAGATGGCTGACTCGTGATAACTAGGATCGATGGTATGCGGGCATCTTTATCCACCACGGTGCCAAACGGTTCGGTTGACGTAATCGGTATAACTCATGACGATTCGAACCACCTGTTTGGAAACGGCCGGCTTGGGATAGTCGTGTACCACCGGTACGGTGCGCTCACCAGGTTGCTGCTGTGAAGTGGTCAGCGCAACGGCATCGAGAATACGCTCGGGCTTCAAGCCGCTCATGATCACCGTACCCTCGTCCATGCCCTCCGGGCGCTCATGAGCGTTGCGGATGGTGATGGCGGGAAGGTTGAGCAGCGAGGCCTCTTCGGTGATGGTGCCGCTGTCTGAGAGAACGCAGAAGGCCGTCATCTGAAGTTTGATGTAGTCGAGGAAGCCGAAGGGTTTCATGAAAGAGACCAACGGTGAGTCGACCGTGTTGCCAAGCGACTCCATGCGTTGGCGTGTGCGGGGATGGGTGGAGACGATGATCGGCATCCCGTAACGCTCGGCGAGCTGGGCGATGGCGTCGAGCAGGCTGCGCAGGTTGTCGGCGTCATCGACGTTCTCCTCGCGATGGGCGCTGACGATGAAAAAGCGTCCCTCTTCGAGGCCTTCACGCTCCAGCACGTCAGAGCGCTGAATCTTCGGCATGTAGAAATCGAGCACCTCCTGCATGTGTGAGCCGGTCTTGAAAATGGTTTCAGGCGCTATACCTTCGGCCATCAGATAGCGCCGTGCGTGCTCTGTGAGCACCATGTTGATGTCACTCAGGTGATCGAGCACCTTGCGGTTGAGTTCCTCAGGTACCCGCTGGTCGAAGCAGCGGTTGCCGGCTTCCATATGAAATACGGGAATCTTGTGTCGTTTGGCGGCGATCACCGCCATGCAGGTATTGGTGTCGCCGTAAAGTAATAAGGCATCCGGTTTCACTTCTGCGAGCAGGTCGTCGGTTTTGGCGATTACGTCGGCAATTGCCTTACTGGGGCTGTCGCCAGCCACGCCTAGAAAGTGGTCCGGCTTGCGGATCTCGAGGTCACGGAAGAAGATCTCGTTCAGCTCGTAGTCATAGTTCTGGCCGGAGTGCACGAGCACATGATCCATGTGGTGGTCGAGTTCGGCGATGACACGGCTCATCTTTATCAGTTCGGGCCGGGTTCCGACCAGGGTCATGACCTTAAGCATTGAGCATTTCCTGGATGTAGTCGAGTTTCAAAAGCAGTGCCTTGACGCCCTCCACGTCGAGCCGCTCGGTATTGTGGGAAGTATAGTCCGTGACATCGGAGATCTTGGCTTCACCTTCGACAAAATACTTTTTGTAGTTGAGATCCCGATCGTCCACCGGGATGCGGAAATATCGGCCCATGTCCTCGGCTCGCGCCATCTCCTCCCGTGAGACGAGCGACTCGTAGAGCTTTTCGCCATGGCGGGTGCCGATGATCTTGACCGGGTTGTCACGGTCAAAGATCTCCTTCAATGCCTGCGCCAGGTCGGCGATGGTTGAGGCGGGTGCCTTCTGGATGAAGATGTCGCCTTGACGTCCGTGAGCGTAAGCGTGCAGCACCAGATCCACAGAGTCCTCCAGCGACATGAGAAAACGCGTCATGTTGGGGTCGGTGATGGTGAGGGGCTCGCCGGCCAGCAGTTGATTGACGAAGAGTGGTATCACCGAGCCGCGGGAGGCCATGACGTTGCCATAGCGGGTACAGCAGCTGATGGTGCCATCGGCTGGAACCATGCGCGACTTGGCCACCACCAGCTTCTCGCTCAAGGCCTTGGTGAGACCCATGGCGTTGATGGGATAGACCGCCTTGTCGGTGCTCAGCACGATGACCCGATCGACACCCCGGGCGATGGCGGCATTGATGACATTCTCGGTACCGATTATGTTGGTCCGTACCGCTTCCATGGGATAGAACTCGCAGGAGGGTACCTGCTTCAAGGCGGCGGCGTGGAAGACATAATCGACCCCTTGCAGGGCGTCATAGAGGCTCGAGTAGTCGCGCACGTCACCGATGTAGAACTTCACCTTGTCGTTAGCCAACGCGATGCGCATGTCCTCCTGCTTCTTCTCGTCGCGGCTGAAGATGCGGATCTCGCGTACGCTGGTGGAAAGAAAGCGATTGAGCACCGTATTGCCGAAGGAACCGGTGCCGCCGGTGATCATGAGTACTTTGTCATCAAACATCAAATTGGCCTTTGGTCTGTCGATAGTCTTCGTGCATGGAGCGGATGAGGTCCGGCCAAGCGGGCGGCTGGTAGCCGGTTGCGGATCGAAATCTGTCCGAATTCAGTGAGCGATCGATTACCAGTTCATCGTTGGAGACGATGGTGATCTTCTTTGCGTAAACCTCAGCTATCAATTTGAGCAGATCGTATTTCGATATGGGCTCGGCTGAGACATGGTAGAGTCCGTGTAGTGAAGCATCGGTCAATACGTGATCGTGGATGACACGAGCCAGTTCGATCGTCGGCAGGCCGGAAAAGATCGCGCGGGCGAAACCGTTGATCCGGTCGTCGCTGGAGAGAAACCAGTCGACGAGGGCATGCTGTGAATGCAGCTCGTGGCCGATGATCGAGGTGCGCAGGGTGATCACATGAGTCTGATCGGTCACTTCGCCGAGCTGCTTGGACTTTCCATAGAGATCCTCGGCATCGCTGATATCGCTCTCGAGATAGCCACCGCCTCGGCCGGAAAAGACGCAATCGGTGCTGATGTGGACCAGCCGGGCACGGGCCAGTTTGCACAGCCGGGAAAGCCGATGGGGAAAGAGTGCATTGAGCGGCAGAGCGACCAGCGGATCCTTGGCGGAGGAGAGCTGTTTTATCAGGCCGATGCAGTTGATAACAATATCGGGTTGCGTATCCGACAGGATCCGGATCACACTCTCCTGATCGAGTGCATCGATGCCGGCTGTAATGCGGTTGTGCAGGTGTGTCGGGAAACTGGCGATATCCCGGCTGCTGCGCAGCGTGCCGTACACTTCGTGACAGTCTCTGGCCGAAAAAAACCGAAATACCGCGTTGCCGAGCATGCCGCTGATGCCCAAAACCAAAATTCGCATAGGTTCAACTCTGCTTTGTACTTATCCGCTGTTGAAAAAGATCGACCATATTATCGATCTGTGAATCCATCTCGAAGTGCCGCATGAAGTAGGCCTGTCCCCGCTCGCCCATGGCGACACGCGCCGTCAAGGGTAAATGGTAGAGATTTCTGATGTTATCGGCCAGCGCCGCGCTATCCTCAGCAGGGCTGGCGAAGCCGGCGTCGGATTCCTGCAGTATGGTGACTGTCTCGCCGTTGATGGCGGCAAGGATCGGCTTGCCAGCGGCCAGGTATCCCTGAACCTTACTGGGGACAGTATAGGAAAAGATTTCCTGGTCCCGGAGGGTGACCAGTAGCCCTTGAGAAAGGGTATAGAGTTCAGGCATCAGCGCGACAGGCAGTCTGCCGGCCAGCACTACATTGTCCAGTCTGCGCTCGGCGACCTGCTGTTCGAGCCAAGCGGAGAGACTGCCGCTGCCGACGAGTACGACCCTCAGGTCTGGGATGTCGCTGACCATTTCCGCGGCGTCCAAGACGGTATCGAGGGATTGAGCGGTGCCGAGGTTGCCTGAGAAGACGATGCAGAAATGGCGTTGCAGGGTTTCGCGCAGTGTGTCCGGTAGCCGCCTGACATCACTGCCGGGATAAGGCGTGTGGGCACGGGAAAAATTCGGTAGATAGGCAATTTTTTCCGGATCCGCCAGCGCAGCTACGGGGGCGTAGAAGGCCCTGGATTGGATCAGCAGCGTGTCGGCGGCACGGTAGATCAGCTTTACCAACTGCCGGACCAAGAACAAAACGGCACGATTTGATACAAAGCCGGTTGCAGAAAGGCTCTCCGGCCAGAGGTCCTGCACCCAGATGGCCAGGTGGGCCCGAGTGAGGTACTTCAGGGGGATGGCGGTGATGGCTGAGGTCATCGGCGAGGGCGCAAAAAAGAGGATCACGTCGTAGCGCTGGCTGCTGGCGAGCCGAGGAAACCGCAGCAGGCCGGAAAAGAGAAAGGAGAGGTAGTTCAGGGTGAGGTTCAGGGCTCCGCCCCCACCCCTGGGGCGTAAGGGTACGCGATGGATAAGTACTCCCGAGGGGTGCTCTTCGGAACTTATCCCTGCCGCCCGATAACCGGGATAGAGTCGACCTTCCGGGTAGTTGGGTTTACCGGTGAAGACGGTCACCTGATGGCCTTTCGCCGCGAGCTCTTCAGCCAGATCATTGACGATGAAGGTTTCAGGCCAGAAGTATTGTGTGACGATTAGAAACTTCAACACACATCCTCGACGGGTCCAGAAGCGTTTCGCGTCATGGCGGTACGGATGAAGGTGGCCGGCGAGTGTAATGTCTGTATGTCATCGTCGAGTGAAAGAAATCGTCGTACTGCCCGGGCTATGGAAAGTGGCGATAAGGGATCGAAGGTTTCGGCCGGTCGGCAGATGTCGCGAACGTAATCGAGTTCGGCTGCGACAATAGGCAGATTCAACTGCGTGGCTTCGATCAAAGGCAGACCAAGGGACTCGGCAAGGGAGGGAAAGATGAGAGCCCGTGACGAGCGGTACAGTGAGTACAAGTCATCATGGTTAAGAGGGCCGAAGTTTTCTACTTGGATGCCATGTCTGTCGCGTATTTCATTGATGCGGGAGCGCAAACGGTTGTCCCTTGACGAGAGTGTCAAGCCGAGTCTTGGGTAGACGCCCTGCTTGGCGAGCATTATCCAGGCATCGATCAGGTTGTTATGGTTTTTATGAGCTTGTCCGTCGGAAATATAGAGAAAATCGAGGTCAGGCTGCACGGCCTCGTGAGTGACTCCGGCCCCAGGTAAATTCGACATGAAAGGACAGACGATCACATGGGGATGCGACCGGTGCCAGTGTCGGAGTCGTCGTTCCATCGATTCTGTCTGCACGATATAGGTGTCTACCTGCGACTTTAGGGCATGGCCGATAAGGCGTTCGAGGATGAGTCTCAGGCGGGTCCTTGGCGAATAGCCGTGTAGCGGAAAATCTCCGATGTGCAGGACATTCTGCAGGAAACAGACAGTGTGACTATGCAATTTGAAAAGCGGCGGAAGGCTGTGAAGGCAGAGAACCGTATCCCCTTCTCCAGCTTGTTGCTTCAAGGCAAGCTCGGCCTTTAGACGTCCAGTGAGCGAAGGAGAGATCTCATGCAACTCAACATGGGAGGGCAGATCGAGATTCTGCAGTGACCTTGCGTCGAGGAAGAGGGTTGCGTTCAAGTCGTCGAGGATTTCAGACTTCAGGATTGCGCGCAGCAGTGTCAGGCCACCGCCCGTGTGTATTCCGGGTGCGAAAATAATCAGATTCTGTCTGTCAGTCGGTACGGTCGAGGCCATGAAAGATGACAACTTTGAAATAGTTACAAGCCGGTCAATTTGACTGGTCCGTCACCAGCGGCTGGCTTTCAGCGATCACCATGAGGGTTTCACCACCCAGCAGTCTGACGCCCAGATCCTTGTTGATTGCTTGCAGCAAACTGCGTAGGACACCGAAGGCCTTGCTGCCAAGACCCCGCTGGGGAGCCGATTTATACGCATTTGTGTATTGGGCGTCGATGCAAACATAACCTGTCTCATGCAGCAGTTCGAGGGCCAGATGTTTGGTAAAGTAGTGGATGTGTCCCACCTTTCGTCTGACATGGAGCAGGGGGGATTCCCTGGCTACGCTGAGCGCGGAAAGATCCAATGGAAAGTGAACAACCAGATACTTGGATCTGCCACGTATCTCGCTAAGAAAGCTATGCGGATCGGGCAAATGTTCAAGTACATCGATCAGCAGCAGAATATCGTAGTTGTCGGTGTCCTCGGTCAGGAAATTTCCGGTATGGAATCTGATATCACAGTCTTCCCATTTCGGCCAGAAACGGGCGGCGCTCGGAGCGATGTCGTAGCCAGTGAGGGAAATGGCTGGATAGGCTTTACGCAAGCCGGCAAGGATACCTCCAGAACCACATCCGATTTCACAGATTGAGTTGGGTTGAAAGCCCGATGACTGGATGATGTCGACTATTTTGCGGGCCTTCCACTGTGTGTCCTCTATATCCCAGGTGGGATTGTTTGCGGCATATTCTGAGCCAGTATAGAAATCAGTGAATTTTGACATGAAAATTCCGTAATTGGCATCCTGCGATCGGATGGGTGGCTCGACCGTGCTGACGTAAGTCGGTATGTGTGCGCGGCGGTGGGCGGAAGCGATGTTTGACATGACACCGCGTTCCGTCAGTCTGCGCGAACCGGTTTGAGGTGACCTCTGATTGGTAAAGAATAGAATAGTTCACCGGTTCAGTTTCCCGACACTATCTCCTTCACACAAAGTATGGCGAAGGCGTGTTCGGGGTGGTTCCTCACCAATGGTTGGGTCATGCGTGAGATGAGCGTCCACAACCTTCTGGGCTTGAATCGCGGCAGGGAGAACTCGCCGAGCAGCGGTTTCCAGCCGTTGATGCCGATGACGCGATATCCCCGTTGACGCATCTCATCGACGGACCACCCGGAGAGATGGCGTTGCAGGATGTTGCCGCTGTGCTCCTCTTGCGGTAGAAAGCCATTGGGCGTGAAGATGACGACCTTGCGGGTGGCTATCTGTTCCATCTTTTCCAGTAACTGCAATCCATCCTGTTTGTTGAAGTGCTCGATCACGTCGATGGCGGCGACGACCTCAAAACTGGCGGGCTCGAAGACCTGGTCGAGGGCCAGGAGGTCAGAGTTGACATAATCGTCGTGATAATTGTTGGCGCGTGAAGTGTCGATGCTCGGTTGAAAGCCGTCCACACCTACCATACGAGTCGGCCTGACTCGCAGATGGCTCAGTGGGGTATTGGCGCCACATCCGACATCCAGCAGGGAGGCGGCAGGGCCGATGGCCATGTCCAACTCTTTATAGAAGGGGGTGAGCCAGCGATGGAGGGCGGAGTTTGTCATTGAATCTGTCATACAAAAAAGAGAAGTCATTTTCGCGCATTGTGATTGGAAATGCGATCTTTCCAATGGCTTAGGTCAGTCTTGATCAGCTGCTCCAACAACTCGAGATCGCCGATGAGCCTGGTAACCACGCTAGCGGGGACAGGTCCCATCGGTTGCTTGTCGGCCGGGCGTTGATTGAGTCTGTCCAATCGATAGGCGATACGGGCACGTAAGTCATGGGATGGGATCAGCAGGCGCAGCACCCGTTTGAGGCGTGAGGGCCGATAGAGTTGATCTCGCAAGAATGATGAGCGTGGCCGACTGGCCAGATTGGATTTAATGGTGTAGTCGATCTCCTCGGCACAGGGGAAGACCCCGATGAAGTCGCAAATCTCCCGTAAGGTCCTGACGCCCAGCTCACCGGCATCGATGAAATCCTCGAATTTCAGAAAAAGATAGCGCGCATCCGGCAGGGTTTCGAAATAGCGTTGAACCTGTTCACCGTAGAGACTTCTGCCCAGATAGCTGTAGAGTGCCCGCTGCCTGGGACCACCCGCCACCCGCTCGCTCTCCGCGAGCAGGGCGTCGGAGAAGCTGAGTTGCTCATGGCCGTTTCGAACCGCCATGAGATAGTTGGAATAGGCCCTCTCAAGCGGCTGCCTGAACAGGCAGATAATATCGGGCCTGGGATTGACGGATAGGATCCTGGCCGGTGCACTCTGAGAGAAAAGATAATCAGGCGCGATCTCGCCGCGTTTGATGAAGGTATCGGAAGGTGGAAACTGCCGGGCGTACCATTCGAGCCCTTTGCCGTAGTTGTCGTCGTCGGAGAAAAAGTGGGTCTCCTTGGTCACAGGAAGATTGACCAGGTCGCACTTGACCAGCCGATCGTGGAGTGTGGTTGTACCGGCCTTCTGCGCGCCGATGACAAAGAAATCGGGGGCCTTGAAACTGGCGATCATGATCCCGGCCTGGAAAAGAGTGTAGAGGGATTCAGCGGCAATGGATTGATGCCGAGCCTGTTACGCACACTGATCAGCGATAGCACGTTGAGCAGAAGGATGCCGGTCATCGCCGACACGGAGGCGCCGATCACCGCATAGGGGGGAATCAGTACCAGGGCGGAAATCAGGGTGGTGAGGGCGGAAGCGATGACATTGTTTCTGAAGACACGCTCCTGGCCCGCCATCTGTAACAGGATCCCCACGGGGCCTGAGAGGACATTGACCAATTGACCGATGGACAGCACGATCAGCGCTGTCGAGGCTTGGGCGAACTCCCCCCCGAAGATCGACAGGACCTGGGCGGGCAGCAGGCAGAAAATCGCTACCAATGGCAGGGTCAGGGCCAGCATCACGACAATGGAATGTCTTGCCAATGCCTGGATATCCTGCAGCTTTTCCTGGCGATAGAGGGAGGCAAAATTGGGCGCCAGGATGCTGTTGAAGGCGATGATGATGAAGTTGATCAGCAGGGCGAGGCGCAGTGCGGCGGCATAGCGGCCGACGCTGGCATCGTCGTGGAACAGGCCCAGGATGAATGTTTCGGTGAATGACATCAGAACGCTGATAATGGCCACCCAGGCGAGTGAGTGGCTGGTGGTGAGGATGTCGCTGCGGTTGAAACCTGTGGCGGTGTCGTCCGGGGGGAGTCGTGAAAAGGCATGGAAGTGGAGGTAGATGGCAATAGCGAGAGTCAGTCCCGAAGCTGAAAGATAGGCCACCGCAGCGGCGATGACGCTGTCGAACTGGTTCTGGAAGAGCAGCAGGAAAACGATGGAAAACAAGGGGATCAAGGCACCGTGCAGCAGGCTGTAGGCAAGGATGTGTCGCAGCCCCCGCAAGGTCTCGGCGAAGAGGACGGTCAGGCTGAGGGGCAGCAGCGCCAGGGCCATCACGGTGATCACGCCGGAGGCCTCTTCCCCTTCGAAGAAGACCCCGGCCAGCCAATCGGAGAGCAGGAGAAGGATCACCGTGCCTATGGCTCCGGTCAGCAGAACGAAGTTTCTGGCATAAGCCAGGATGCGCCGGATGGTGCCGTAATGGCTGCTGGCCAGATTCGCGGCTACCAGCTTGAGACCGGTCTGATCGAGCCCCCAGCGGGCGATGGTGGAGGAGACCACCAGCAGGGAGAGGCTGATGACGAACACCCCCACCCCGGCGGCACCGTAGGATCGGGCCAGCAGGAGGGTAAAAAGAAACTGCAGGCCGGCACCCAGGACGCGGAACAGAAAGGCGCCGGCGGCCGGTCCGACGATACGGTGGTGATGCAGGCCCTGCAGCGCGGAGAGAAGCGACGCTTTCAAGCGGCTGCTCCAGATCTACCGAGGCGATAGCGCACGCCGCTCAGGACCATCTTCCAGACGCGGGAACGGAACAGGGCCCGCCAGTCGCTGAGCAGTGCCTGCTTCAGATGTGCCAGGGCCTGGCCGTAACGACCGGCGCGGATGTGCGCGCGGGCGCAGACCGCGTGGGAGGTGGCGCGTGCCCGAGGCTTCAGGGCGAGAATATCGGGCGGCAGCTCTGAACGACTGTAGAAAGCGTCAATGACCCGGATACACTCATCAGCCTTCTC
>JBNLGI010000189.1:0-17079 GCA_050305975.1 Sedimenticolaceae bacterium
CCCCAGGGCGGCGGCGCCGAGGATGTCGCCCTGGATGGCGATGCGGTTGCGGTCGCGGCAGGCGATCTGATAGACCGGCTCGTAGTCGTGAGCGGCGAGGATGGCCGAAGCGGCCACCGAGGACATATGGCAGTTGCCGCCTGCCCCGTCGGTGATATTGATGGCATCGACCAGGCCCTTGAATTTCTCGGCTCTGGCGAGCAGCGCCTGGGGATCGGCGGAGTCGGGTGGCGCCACTTCCACGGTGACCACGAAGCGTCCCGAGCGGCAGGCCTTCTCCAGAGCGCCGAGCCGGGAATCGGCCACGCTGCGCTCCCCCACCGGGGGTTGAAAGGCCGGATCGGAGCGACCGTTGATGACCTGAATCCAGGTGGAGCTGCCCCGTTTCCTGACATCGATGGCCGGTAACAGGGGCGTGGGATGGGCCAGATGATCCGGCGCGATACGCTTGGTGCCGTCGGTGGCCTCGACCCAGACGCAGCGCATCTCCGGCTTGACCTCGCAGTGGCCGTCATCGCGCACGCCGCCGCAAGGACCGTTGCGCATCTCCTTAGCGCAGTTCATGGGACAGGCCATGCCGGTGGCCGAAAGCACGCACTGACCGCACTCGCGGCAGTCGAACATCAGCCCTTTGGCGCTTCGCTCGAGGGGGTGCAGCAGCCTGAGCACGGCTTTGACGCCGAACAGGCGCACCACTGGCGCGAGCAACGGCGCCAAGCGCGTGAAAAGCTCATACAGGCGGCGCAGACCGCGAGCATGACGAACCGACCATAGGCGAAGGGTATACATGGGTGATTTGTATACAATTCGCAGGGTAATTGGTCAATGGAGGCAATGATGAATAGACCTATTATATTTTTGGATGTCCTATTTAGGTATGACAGTTGAGGCCCGCTCAGCCGTTTCTCACCACACCCCAGCAATTGCTCAGCTCGTCTTTGTATACAATTTTAAGAAAACCGACTGTCTGGAGGATAGCGCACAGCCCACGCCAACCGAGCGCGAATCCCGACTCTGACGCTAGTGGCGGTTCGTTAAGAGAAATTGAGCAGGGTCAGTGAAAGGTTTTTCGGTGCGGCTTGCCGCACCGGAACCTGCTTGGAATCGACGCAACGACGGGCCGAAAGCCAGGGCCATCGGCCTCGACAGCAGGGCTGGATCCCTTCAACGCCGAGACCTGAAAGGATAGAGGCTTTTCAGGCGCCCCCGAACAGCTCCACGTTGATCAAGGCCCTGCGGGCATGCTCGCGCATCAGGGCATCGACGCGCGCCCCCTGACGCTTTCGCAGAGCACTGACGATCTGTTGATGGTCGGACTGCGCCAGCCGGATCACCTCACGGTGTTGCCTGGCGACACGGGCGCTATGGTCATCGCCACCCAGCACGGCCAGGGCGGAGGCGAAGGGAAGCTTGTCGTTCAAAGCCAACGCCCCCTGCAGCGCGCGATTGCCGCAGGCCTCGACAATCGCGCTGTGGAAACGGCCATTCATCTCCGCCCAATGTATATCCTCACCGACCCCGTAGCGCTTGCTGCCGACAATCTCCGCCCCGAGGGCAAGACACTCCTCGAGCACTCGCAGCAATTCGGCGCCGGGACCCGCCTCGGCCACCAGTCGGGCGGCGGTGCCTTCGAGGATACCGCGCAGATCCACCGCGTCCTCGATCTCCTTGGTGCCGAACTCCATCACCCGGTAGCCGCGCTTGCCGGCAATCTCCAGCAGCCCCTCCTGGGCCAGCACCGTCAACGCCTCCCGCACAGGTGTACGGGACACACCCAGCCGCTCGGCAATGGGAATCTCGGCCACCCGCTGCCCGCCCGACAGCTCGCCGCGCAGAATCATCTCGCGCAGTCTCAACACCACCTGGTCAGTCAGTTTCGGTTCACCGTTCGCCATAGGGACCTTAGTTAGCGGGAAAGCATGAACCATTGCAAGGGGCATGAGTGTTCCCGCGGGCATCTCCACCGGGTAACGACCCACCCCGATCGGAAGAGCTACATCAGTCTGCAGTTTCAGCGCCAGTCAGCAGACCGTTGGCTGAAGGAGGCATGATTGACGATCGGGTCTGCCGGTAAGACCGAGATGTCAGACCGATCCCCGGACGTGGCGGGAATGCTGATATTTCCTATACTCAATTAAACAGCGGCACCCTGTCATTCACACGAAAATACCACGTTCGCCAAGGGAGGAACCCTGCGCATCGCCATCGGGACACCGGCTCCCAAGGCGTCGGTCTGCACGCGGAATCGGATGGCGGGTCGTCACCCTATGCCAAGTGACCGGTTCGTGGGGAACGCGAATTTCGTAATCGAGGGCCACCGACAAAATCGACAGATCTCTTTGACACCGTCGACTTTGCGGATCGCCGAGAGAGCGAGGTGATGCCGGATGAAGCGCAAATAGCAGCAACGTCGTAACCACCCCCTATCCTCAGGTGCGAAGGGATGGGACCCAACGTGCGACACCAGATTGCGCCATTCGAACAGCGCGATTGAAAGAGAGCGATAAGATGTTTCGACTACTTGTGCTGCTCATTACCCTGTGGGGGCATTCGGCAATCGCTCCCGCGCAAACTCAGAGTGTGCTGCTGATCCATTCCTATCACAGCGGCATGCCCTGGACCGATGCCCAGCAGCAGGGTTTCTCCGATACCCTTCACAGCAGCGGACTGGATGTCGATCTATACGTCGAGTATCTCGACACGCTGCGCTATCGCGATCAAAAGGAGGTCATGCAGAAAAACCTCCATCACACCCTGCAGAGCAAATTCAAGGATCGCCGCCTGGACGTCATCGCGGTGACGGACAATAACGCCCTGGACTTCGTGCTGGAGGCGCGTCCACAGCTGGCTCCCGGCGTGCCTGTGGTCTTCTGCGGAATCAACGGCCTCGATCCGGGGATACGCGACAGCTACAAGAACCTCACGGGTGTCGCCGAGGAGGCGTCGTTCAGGGAGACCCTCGAGGTCATGGAACAGTTAGTGCCCGGGCGGCGCATTCTGGTGCTCGGCGAGCGCTCACCGACCTTTCGCGGCAACTTTGCCAGTCTGCGCAAAGCCAATGCGCAGAGATCCAGGCCCTCCGAACTCGAACTCTTCGACGATCCGGTGCTCTCCCACATCGAGGCCAGGGTTCGACGCGCCGGACCGGATACCACGGTCTTCCTGTTGAACCGACCGGTCGATGGCGACGGACAAACCGTCAACAGCGCAACCGCGGTAAGAGCCATCAGCGAAGCCAGCAGGCAACCGGTCTTTTCGGTCTGGGACTACATGTTCGGCCATGGCATTGTCGGGGGAAAACTGACCTCGGGAGAGGCCCATGGGGAAATCGCGGCCGGACAGGTCATCCGCATCCTCAACGGGGAAGCGGCGGATTCCATTCCGATCGAATGGGAGAGTGCGAATCGCTATCTCTTCGACTACACACAATTGCTCCGTTTCGGCTTAGAGGACAAAACGCTTCCCGAGGGGTCCGTGGTCATCAACCGTCCGGTCAGCTTTATCGAGCTTCATCGCAACAAGGTCTTGGCGGTCGCGGGAGTCTTCACCCTGCTTATCCTGATTGGCGTTCGCCTGCTGGTCCTCAACAAATCCATCAAGGAGAGCAGGAATACACTCGACAGCATCGTCGACAACATTCCGGTGATGGTTTTTATGAAACGGGCCTCGGATCTCAGCTTCGTCCTATTCAACCATACCGGCGAATCTTTGCTCGGGCGCAGTCGAAACGAATTGCTGGGGCAGAACGACTACGCTTTGTTTCCCAAGGAACAGGCCGATTCCTTTGTCGCCAAAGACCGGGAAGTTCTGAAACAGGCGGGTGTGGTCGACATCCCGGAAGAGCCCATCGAGACACCGCATGGCACCCGCATCCTGCATACGAAGAAATTGGCCCTGCGCAACCAACAGGAGCAGCCCCTCTACTTGTTGGGAATCTCCGAAGACATCACGGAACGCAAGCGAGTCGAGGAGGCGCTGAAAAATAGCGAAGCCCTGCTGAGCGCCTCGCAACATATGGCCAAGGTCGGTGGCTGGGAGTACGACATCAAGTCGAAACAGTCGACCTGGAGCGATGAACTCTACCGTATCCATGAACTGCCCAATGAACCCGGAATAGACCACATACAGGAGAGTCTGAAGTGTTACTCCCCGCAGGACAGGGCGCTCATATCGGAGGCCTTCAAGAACGTTTGCGACAAGGGCGAACCCTACGACCTGGAATTCCCCTTCACCACCTACAAGGGAAATCATCTGTGGGTTCGCACAGCCGCTCAGCCCATCTATGAAGAAGGTAGGATTGTTCGCGTCGTCGGAAACATCATCGACATCACCGAGCGCAAGCGGGCGGAAGAGGAGTTGCTGAGTTACAAGAATCATCTCGAGGAGACGGTGCAACGGCGCACCGAAGAGCTGCGCCTTGCGCGTGACGCGGCTGAGACTGCCAACAAGGCCAAGAGCGCTTTCCTCGCCAACATGAGCCACGAGTTGCGCACGCCGCTCAATGCCATCCTCGGTTTGTCTCAGCTGATGCGGCAGGACTCCAGCATGAGCAAGTCTCAGCTCGACAGCCTGGAGATTATCAATCGCAGCGGTGAGCACCTGCTCAAGCTGATCAACGATGTGCTGGAGATCGCCAAAATCGAGGCGGGCAAACTGCAGTTGACGAGCGCCGCAATCGATCTGCATGCCATGGCACGCGACCTGGCCGACATGATGCGGCTGCGCGCGCAACAGAAAGGACTGCAATTGACACTCGATCAGTCCTCGGCATTCCCACGCTACGTCAAGGGCGACGAAGCGCACTTGCGCCAGATCCTGGTCAACCTGCTTGGCAATGCGGTGAAATTCACCACCGAAGGCGTCATCACTCTGCGCCTCGGCGTCAATCACGACAAGCAACAATATCTGGTGATCGAAGTCGAGGATACCGGCCCGGGAATCAGTGAGGCGGATCAGCAACTGCTGTTCAAACCCTTCGTTCAACTTCCTGCCGGAACGACCCAGGGCGGCACCGGCCTTGGACTCTCCATCGTGCGACAGTTCGTCGAACTGATGAAAGGCCGGTTATCCGTCGAGAGCACACTGGGCAAGGGTTCACTGTTTCGCGTCGAGCTTCCGCTGGAGGCGCTCGACGAGAACGAAATCACCCCGGTCGTCAATGCAGCTCCCGGTATGGTGGCGGGTCTTGCGCCCGACCAGCCCAGCCATCGCATTCTGATCGCAGAAGATCAGCGCGACAATCAGCTGCTGCTCTCCAAGCTGATGACCCATATCGGGCAGGAGGTAAAGATCGCCCACGACGGCAAAGAGTGCGTGCAGCTGTTTCAGTCGTGGCGGCCTGACCTGATCTGGATGGATTGGCGCATGCCGGTCATGGACGGGGTGGAAGCCACACGCGCCATCCGCCGCATGGAGGGAGGCGACAAGGTGAAGATCATCGCCGTCACCGCCTCGGCATTCACGGAACAGCTCTCCGAACTGAAGGCGGTGGGGATGGACGACTATGTCAGCAAACCCTACCTCATCAACGAGATCTATGAGTGTCTCGCCCAACAGTTGGGCATCGAATATGTCTATCAGGAGATGCAGCCTGTCACGGCTTACGCTCCGGAGATGCTGACGCCGCAATGCCTGGAGAGCGTGAGCGGGTCGCTGCGCGAGGAACTGCATGCCGCCCTGGAGTCCCTCGATTCGGACAGGATCAGCAGCGTCATCGAACGTATCGGTGAAGACGACACCGATCTGGCAAAGCGCCTTAGTCTGGCGGCGGACAATTTTGACTATCCGGCTATCCTGGTTGCGCTGGATGCAAAGCCCCGGGAACAGCCATCAGGAAGGCAAATCTGATCGCCTATCCGAGCGATTCCAGTGGGCGCTCGACCAACCCACACCAGTCCGTGCTAGCGCGGGCGTCCGAAACAGCCAAGCGGAACAAGGAACCCCGGAACAACCATGAATCAGAGTGCGGCGGCTGAAAGACTCTCCGGCTCTGGTTTGGAAAGCAGCGCAATAGCCGCTCGCTACTGCGTCTGCTTTCCGCATTGATCCGAAGCCTCACCGCACGCCTTACACTCACTTCAGAACGACTCAGAGGTTTCCTGTACCATCCAGCGGCTGCGTCAGCGCCGAGCCCAGCCGCATCACACCGGATAGTGACGCGGCGTGTTCTGCAGGGTGATCCAGCGCAGGTCGGTAAACTCGTTGATAGCCGCCCTGCCGCCGAAGCGGCCATAACCGCTGCCCTTGACGCCGCCGAAGGGCATCTGCGCCTCGTCCGCCACGGTGGAGGAGTTGATATGGCAGATACCCGACTGGATACGTTTCGCCACCGCCATCGCCCGCGGGATATCGCGGCTGAAGACCGCCGCCGACAGGCCGTAGTCGCTGTCGTTGGCCAGGCGTATCGCCTCCTCGTCGCTGTCGACCCGCAGCACCGTCACCACCGGCCCGAAGGACTCCTCCTGGTAGAGCAGCATCTCCGGCTTGACCCCGTCGATGACCGCAGGCTGCATGATCGAACCCTCGACACTGGTCTCGCCGGTGGTCACCAGCGCCCCCTTGTCGATGGCGTCCTGCACCATACCCGCAACCCGCTCCGCCGCCTTGGCGTCGACCATCGCGGCCAGTGCGGCGCCCTCCTCGCCCGGCTTGCCGGCGCGCAGCGTGCGGGTCTTCTCGGTGAGCCTGGCGACGAACTCGTCAGCAATCTCCTGACGCACGATGATGCGATCGGTGGACATGCAGATCTGGCCCTGGTTGAAGAAGGAGCCGAAAGCCGCCGCCTGCACCGCCTCGTCGAGGTCGGCGTCATCGAGCACCACCAGGGGATTCTTGCCGCCCAGTTCCAGCAGGGCCGGTTTGAGATATTTCGCCGCCTGCTGGGCGATGATGCGTCCGACGTGGGTGGAGCCGGTGAAGTTGACCCGTCTGACCGCCGGGTGGGCGATCAGACGCTCGACCACAGCCGGCGCGTCCTTGGGGGCGTTGCTGATGACGTTGACCACGCCGACCGGGAGTCCGGCATCCTGCAACACCGTACCGATCAGGCGATGCAGCGCCGGACAGTTCTCCGAAGACTTGAGCACCACCGTGTTGCCACAGGCCAGCGGCATGGCGATGGCGCGCACACCGAGAATGATCGGCGCGTTCCAGGGTGCGATGCCGAGCACCACACCCGCTGGCTGGCGTATGCCCATGGCCATGAGACCGGGTACATCGGACGGGATCACTTCCCCCGCCACCTGGGTCGTCATGGCGGCGGCCTCCCGCAGCATGCCCGCTGCCAGCATCACGTTGAAGCCATACCACATGGGGGCGCTGCCCACCTCGGCGACACCGCAGCCGATGAACTCGGATGCACGCTCGTCGAGCAGATCGGCCGCCTTGAGCAACAGCTTGCGCCGTTCGTTGGGCCCCATCTCCGACCAGGCGGGAAAGGCCGCGGCGGCGGCGTCACAGGCGGCATCGGCATCGGCCAGTGTGGCCGCGGCCGCGCGCGAGGCCACCTCATCAGTCACCGGATTGAGCCGCTTGAACGTTCCCTTGTCGCTGGCATCGCAGTCGCGGCCGCCAATCAGCAATTTCACTTCGTTCATGGCTTCTCTCCCGACATCCGCTCAGCGCTTGTAGCTCTGCAGACCTGGCTTCAGGGTCTTGTCGTCGAGGAACTGCTTCATGCCTTTGGCGCGGCCCTTCTCCGGATCGCGACCGACGCACTGGTCGATCTTGGCGTAGAGGTAGTCTTCGTTCTGATCCCAGGTCAGCTCGCGGCAACGCTTGAAGCCGTGCTTGGCGTAGCGCAGCACCACCGGATTCTTCTCCAGCAGCTTGTTGGCCAGGAGCTTGGTCTCCTCTTTCAGCTGCGCCAGGGGCACGCTCTTGTTGACCAGGCCCATTTCCGCCGCCTGCTGACCGCTGAAGGGTTCGCCGGTCATGATGTAGTAGAGGGCCTGACGCTGACCCACGGTATCGGCCACCGCCTTGCTCACCAGATTGCCCGGAGGAATGCCCCAGTTGACTTCGGAGAGACCGAAGGTGGCTTCGTCGGCGGCAATCGCCAGATCGCAGGCCACCAGCGGCGAGAAGGCGCCGCCGAAGCACCAGCCGTTGACCATGGCGATGGTCGGCTTGTTGTAGAAACGCAGCAGCTGCCACTGCCAGCGACAGGAGTCACGGCGGATGCGCTCCTGGAAGATCTCGGACTGGCCGTCGACCTCGCGGAAATACTCCTTCAGGTCCATGCCGGCGGTCCAGGACTCGCCCGCGCCGGTCAGCACCAGCACCCCCGCCTCGTCGTCGAGTTCCAGGGTCTCCAGCACATCGATCATCTCCCGGTTCAGGGTCGGACTCATCGCGTTGCGCTTTTCCGGACGATTGAGGGTGACCCAGGCGATGCCCTCTTCAACGGAGACTTCAACCGTCTCCCAACGCCCTTGATAGTTACTCATGCTTGCCTCCTGTAGTTATTCGGGTAGTATCAAGTAACTTGATATTCGTGTAGTATAGATAGTGATTTTTTTGCTTGCAAGGAGTTGTTGCAAATGCCCAGAGAAGCCCCCTCCGCATCACCTTCGGGCATATCCTATTTGGTCGGGCATCTTGATCGTCTGGTACGCAGAAGGCTGAGCGAAGCGCTGTCGCCGCTGGGACTGACGATCCAGCAATACACCGCGCTGTCGGTACTCGGCGCACGCGGCCAGCTCTCCAACGCCCAGCTGGCGGAACGCTCTCTGGTCACGCCCCAGAGCGCCAACGAACTGGTCAAGGGCATGGTGAAGCGGGGCTGGATAGAGCGCTCGGCAGCCCCCCGGCATGGACGCATCATCCACCTGTCCCTGACTTTGGCGGGACAGGAAATTCTGAAACAGGCGCATGCCGCGGCAGCCCGCTTCGAGCACGCTATGCTCGAAGGGATGTCGAGACAGGAACAACAACACTACCGGGAATTTCTCGGCGCCAGCGTGCGCGCACTCAGTCAGGTCTCGGTCGACCCTGCATCCAGGTGATCGGCACCCCCACGCAAACAACAGCGACAACAGAGGCTCGAAAAACCATGCAAACGATCTATCTACTTTGCGGCCTGCTTTGCGATGAAATCGTATGGGAGACCCAGACAGCGGCTCTGCGTAAACAGGGCTACGATGTCCGGCCGTTGAGTTTTCAAGGCTTTGACTCCATTGAGGGTATGGCCAGACATCTGCTCGAGCAGGCGCCGCAGAGTTTCTCTTTGGCGGGACATTCGATGGGCGGCCGGGTCGCTCTAGAGGCCTATCGGCAGTCGCCGCAACGTATCGAACGACTCGCTCTGCTCGATACGGGTTACGGACCGGCAGCCCCTGCGGAGACTGAGAGCCGGGGCGTGCTCGTGCGCAAGGCCCTGGCGGAAGGCATCGACGCCATCGCCGAAACCTGGGCCCGACCGATGCTCGCCCCTTCCCGCCAACAGGACAGCTATCTGCTCGGTCGTATTCTGCAGATGGTGGGACGGATGTCGGGCGAGATCTACGCCGCACAGACCCGGGCCCTGTTGAGCCGTCCCGATGCCACCCCGGTGCTTGCCGAAATCCGCTGTCCGACCCTGGTGTTGTGCGGCAGACAGGATGGCTGGAGCCCACCCGAACGCCACCAACACATGGCTGATATCATTCCCGACAGCGAACTGTGCCTGATCGACGACTGCGGCCACATGTCGACGATGGAGCAGCCGGGAGAGGTGTTGAACGCCCTCGAGGGTTGGATGCGGCGCGGAAGCTAAGCTTGCCTCCGGGAGTGAATGTGACCCGACCGGTAGCGGTGCAGCCTGGATGGAGTGAAGCGAAACCAGGAATGGCTAGGTATACCACATCCCGGATTCCACTTCGTTACATCCGGGCTACATGCTCCAAGAAAAAGTACGAGGTTCAATCTCGGTAACGGGCCAGCGATAGCTTCGGCAGTTTACGACCGACGGCGAATACCGCAATCTCGGATTTCTGCGGCTTGAACAGATTGACGCGATGGAGATCAATGCCGATCTCTCCCGCGCCCGCCAGTCTCAACACAGCGGCCTGGGCAGGAAGGTCGAATTCCGACTCTCCGACCCGCAGTCGCTGGCCAAGGATGAGTCCCTGGCTTCGGACACTGGCCAACAGATCACTCCGCATCCTTCGACCGAGGGCGATCAGCAGTTCGTTGCCCAGGGCGTCCAGGGCGAGCGCGAGGGCCGCCCGTTTTTCACTGAAAAGCTCTCTTACCCGGGCTTCGAGTCGAGGCCCCAGTGTGTAAGCGCCACAAGCAAAGGCAGTCATCACCCCCTTTCTCGGCAACCGTTCCGGCATGGGCAGGATCTCGCTTCCGACGCGCAGACAATTGCCCTCGATCTCTCCCGCCAAGGGAACGATATCGAAACTGTGAGCCGTATCGAGTAACGCCTCATCATGCAGCATCGCCATCGCTTTCTCGCGCTGGCGTAGGCGCACCGGCGAGAGGTCCTTGGGTGGATTGCGCATCAGTTCCTGCAACAGGTCGTCGACCGTCACGGCCGAGGCGCGGATTGGCGCGCCATCCACATCGGACATCAATAGGGCTGCTGGGTGTCGCTGCCGTGCAGGCGCCCCGAACCGATCCCGACTCCGCGCAGACAATGACGACACCTGCGGGCAACTGCCGGCAATCTGGGCCCGGCTCCTCAAGCCGCCTGGCACGGACCATCTTCTGCCACTGTCACGAATCTCACGGGGAAACGATGACAGCCCACGCCGCAGGTTGGCGCGCACTCCGATTGCTCGTGTTGACAGAAGACGCGTGAAGCGGCGGTAGACCCACCCCGAACCGTTGACGAGTGGACTGGACAAGCTGTAGACGAGTTTCATGCCGACCCCGCAGCATAGTGGCTAGTGGCGAATCAGGTCAGCGTCGGATCAAGCCGCCGGACAATCTGGGGGATTGCCGTATGACTTGCCTCCAGACCTAGCCTGCTTTCTGGTGCTCAACGACCCCTGGGGGTCGAGAACTGAAAGTGCAGACTCCATGCCAAGCAGAGGATGAGACGAATAGACGCTCTCTACACCTATGTAAATCATTGAATTACTGCGTCATGGGAAGCAGAGTCGTGCGGGGTGTACCATCGACCGGCCAAACCTGTTGCGTGACATGTGCAAAAATTATGCACTTCGCCAACCGGCAGGTGGTGCAAATTCATCAAATGCGCACTTTCACGCTTCGCTGACAACACCGGCTGGCGCATCCGCCACCTCTCTCTGCGGTAGTACGAACAGCGCCACAGCGGCGATCAACGAGCCGATTGCCATGAGCATAGAGACCATCAACAGACCGCCTTGCCCGCTTTCGAACAGAAAGCCGGCGATGACCGGCCCCAATACCGCACCACCGCGTCCAGCCCCGATCACGAAACCAGTGCCGCCGGCCCGTACCTCGGTGGGGAAGGCTTGGGCGAAAAGGGCGTACATGCCGACAATGGCGGCGTTGGTGAAGAAACCGGCGACAGCGGCAACCAGGGAGAGGTGAGTAAGCGTCGACTGCCCGGTGCCGAATACAGCGACCATCACCGCCGCCAACACCAGTGAGCCGATCACCAGACTGCGCACGTTATAGCGCCGGCTCAACAGCCCCAGCAACACCGCGCCACTGACGCCGCCCACGTTGGCCCACACCAGGACACTGCCGGAGAGGGCCGGGGAGTAACCCATGTCGACCACCAGCTTGGGTATCCATTTGATGAGGTAGTAGAAAGTCATGATATGGGTGAAGTAGGCGACCGAGAGCAGCAGGGTGGTACGCAGCAGATCGGGCCGAAAAAGCCGCGTCATGCTGATGTGGGGTTGTTCGGCAGGCTCTGGCGGCAGGCTTTCTATGGTCGCGTGCCCCATCCTCTTGAGGCAGCGATTAATGCGTTGTAAGGCACCTGCAGGACGCTTGTGCATCAGATAGGAGATCGACTCGGGCATCAGCAGCCAGGCCAGGGGCAGAAAGACCAGGGTGAGAATGGCGCCGAACAGAAATACAGCACGCCAATCAAAACTCGCCAGCAGCAAGGAGGCGATAGAACCACCGATGATCACCCCCAAGGGGTAACCGGCAGCCATCAGGGAGACGGAGAGGTTGCGGCAGCGCCGGTTGGAAAACTCGGCGGCCATGGCATTGACCGAGGCCAGAATACCGCCGATGCCGAGTCCAGTGACGAGGCGAATCGCTGACAGCAGGACGACACTGGAGGCGATGGATGCCAGGTACATGCCAGAGGACATCACCGCCAGACTGAAGAGGATGATCGGCCTGCGCCCGAAACGATCGGCCAGGTAACCGAGAATGAAGGCGCCCACCCCCATGCCGATCAGCTCCATGGAGAGGACAATGCCGAGCGCCGCCCGATCTATGCCCCACTCGCGGGCGATGCCCGGCGCGGCAAAACTGATCGAGAGGACATCGAAACCGTCCAGCGAGACCAGCAGGATGCAGAGGGTGATGGCACTCAACTGCCACTTCGACATGGGCGAGCTATCGATCAGCTCTCGGGGATCGTTGGTCATTGCTCCATCTCTCATCAGTTTCTAATAATAATCAGCAGATGTGATCTGCCGCGAATGGCGCTTACTTAACCATCAAGCCATCCTACGGCTTGGTCCAAGCAATGGATCTTGGTGGGGCATGGCCCCACCCTACCCAGGATTCGAAGTCTAGGGTGGGACCCTGCCCCACCAACAACGGTCCTGGTAAGCGCCATTCAAGTCAGCCCGCCCGGAGAGTGCTCTCGCAGGGAACGGTCAATATCAATTAGCCTGATATTATAGCCGATAATTTTGCTTGGGAAGCCCTGATGGAGACAAAACACAAAAATCCCGAATCTCGATCGTATTCAGCGCGGGCTCAGGTCGTCAGCAGAACCGGTGACAAGCGTTGCCTGGGATTTCTGAACAAGACGTTGCGCCTGTGCGGAGCGAAGATGGATCGACCGGAGCAGGCGCAGCAATCAAACCGGCAGTCCCAGCAGGGCCTGGATGGCGATCGAGGTGGCCCCGGAGCGGTTGTCCACCTGGATCTTGGGATAGATCTGTTCCAGATGCTTGTTCACCGTTCTCGGACTGAGAGAGAGGATCTCCCCGATTTCGCGGTTGGTCTTGCCGTGGGCGACCCACAGCAGCACTTCGGCCTCGCGCTTGGTGATGGGTAAGGCTGCCTCCAGTACACCGGCATCCATCAACAGGTCGTTACCGACGATACGCAGCAGGTGCTCATCGCTGGTCACCGCCTTGAAATAGCGGATGGTCAAGGGATCGCCCCGGGTCGGCACAATGATGTCGCTCTGGATCCGGGAACCGCCGATCCAGGCTCTGAGCACAGCGCCGAACTCACTGCCGACATCCTTGAAATCCATGCCCCTGGCGGCCAGCAGCTCGCGGGTCTCCGGCGTCGACCAGAGCACTTCACCGGCGCCGTTGACGGCCATCACGAACTGCTTCGCCACATCCAGGGCCGCCCGCGCATTCTCGATCATGTTGGCATTGTTGACATGGACGGTGATGCGGGCCAGCAGCTCCTCGGGTTTGATCGGCTTGGTGATATAGTCGTTGCCGCCATGTTCGAACGCCTTGACGATGTGCTCCACATCGCTGAGCCCGGTCATGAAAATGATGGGTGTGAGCGGCAGCCTGCCGCGCATCGACCGGCAGCATTCGAAGCCGTCCATCACCGGCATGAGCGCATCCATCAGCACCACGTTGGGCCGGATCTGGGCCACGATATCCAGGGCCTGGCGGCCGTTCAGCGCCACCAGCACCGTGTAGCCCGCCTGATTCAGCGCGGTATTGATCATGCCCAGGGAATCGGGTGAGTCATCCACCACCAGTACGATCGGGTTTGATTGATCAAACGCCATGGCAAAGTCCTCTGATCGCCTGCGTCATCCCGTCGAAATCGCACAGATCCGCGCGGGACTTCAGATATTGCAGGAACTCGGAGTCGATATTCGCCGCCTCGAAGGCCTCCAGTTTCTCCAGCACCCCATTGAGGTAACCGATTTTGGCCATGGAGATCAACTCCTCCAGATCCGCGTTCGAGGGCATTCGGGAGGCGGAGTTTGCAGAACGATGCTCTTTTTCCGTTTTGCGATCCACGGAATCCTGATGCACCCATTCGATCTGCATCGCTACGCCGATCTTGTCCAGCAAGGTCTCAAGGCGCACCGGTTTGATCAGGTAGCCGTCGTGCAGTTCACCACCCAACTCCGGTCTGTGATCCTCGATGGCGTTGCCCGATAACATGACGATCGGTGCCTTGATTCCCGCCTTGCGCAAGTTCGACGCCAACTCCCATCCGTCGACCAACGGCATGCGCACATCGAGCAGAAACAGGTCGATCGACTTCTCGTCGACAAGCTGCATGGCAAACTCGGCGTTATGGGCTTCCAGTACATTGAAGCCCAGTGGGGAGAGAAAATCGGATATCAGTGCCCGGTGAGTGGGTTCATCGTCGACCACCAGAATCTGCTTTCGGGGTCCCGTATAGCCTTTGATCCTGCGTGGCTGAGGGGCGACTCTTTTCGGCGAATGCACCACCGGCAGCATGATCGAAAGGGTGAACACCGAGCCCTCGCCGTATTCGCTGCGCAACGACAGGTCGCCGCCCATCAGATTGGTCAGCAGTCGGGAGATCGTCAGTCCCAGACCGGTTCCGCTGACGAACTGTGTCTCCTGATCCCGAATCCGCTCGAAGGGATTGTAGATATCCTCCTGATGCTCCTGCCGGATACCCACACCCGTATCGCTGACCACGAACTTGGCCACCTCGTTACGGTAGGTGACCTGCAGCGAAACGCTGCCCTCCCGGGTGAACTTGACGGCGTTCGAGAGCAGGTTCATCAACACCTGTCGCAACCGTTTCTCGTCCGCCAGCACATAGTCCGGCAGATCGCTTTCGCAACGGTAATCGAACACCAGCCCCTTGGCCTGGGCCTGGATACCGAACATCTCCACCAGCTGGTCCAATAGCGAACCCAGCATCACCTGATCGCGATGGAGATCGAGACGCCGGGCCTCGATCTTCGAGATCTCCAGCAGACCCTCGATGACATCCGCAAGATGCTCGCCGCCGCGCTGTATCACCTGCGCCGCGCGTCGATTGCGCTGCGGCAGGCTGTCGTCCGTCTCCAGCAGCTGAGCATAGCCGAGGATGGTGTTGAGCGGCGTGCGCAGCTCATGGCTGACGCCGGAGAGATAGCGGCTCTTGGCCTGATTGGCGGCCACCGCCGCCTCTTTCGCCTGCTGCAGCTTCTGGTAGGTCTTCTCGTGCGCGGCGACCTCTGTAGCGAGCAGTTCCGTCCGCTGCTGAGACTCCTCCAGGGCCTGGCGCCGGCTGCTCTGGGCCAGCACGTAGAGCCAGATCAGGACACCGGTGACCATGACCAGCAGAAAGAAGGTCTTGACCAGGGCCTCGCCAACCCGGACCGCGCTCTCCGGCGTGGCGTAATCGGTGGAGAAAAAGACCAGAAAGAAGAGCGCGGCGATGAGCGCACTGGTCATCAGCAGGATGGCCAGGAAGTGACCCACCGTGGAGTGGAGTTGCCGTACCAGGGCGGCGGGCAGCAGCTTGCTCAGGAAGCCGAAGGTCTGAACCCGCAGATGGGCCTGGGGCCGGCAGCTGTCCTGACAACTCGAATCGAGAGCGCAACAGAGCGAGCAGATATGGCCGCCGTAGCTGGGACAGGGGCTCATATCCTCCGGTTCGAAGCTGTTTTCGCAGATACGGCAACGCGCCCCGACCGCCTCCGGGGAGGGATCGTTGGGCCTGACCAGGTAGTAGCGCCCTTTGGTGTACCAGGCGATCAGCGGCGCCGTGACGAAGGGCGTGAACAGCGCGATGAAGGGCGAGAGTGCTTTGAAGGTCGTGCCGAACAACTCCAGCTGTCCCGCGATGCCCAGCAGCGACGCGACCAGCATCGAGCCGACCCCGACCGGGTTGATGTCGTAGAGATGGCCGCGCTTGAACTCGATCTCACGCGGTCTCAGCCCCAATGGCCGGTTGATCACCAGATCGGCCACCAGCGAACCGATCCAGGCCAGCACCAGGGGCGAATAGGTGATCAGAATGCTTTCGAAGGCATGATAGAGACCCAGCTCCATCAGTAGCAATGCGATCGCCACGTTGAAGAAGAGCCAGACGATGCGCCCGGGATGGCTGTGGGTGACGCGGGAGAAGAAGTTCGACCAGGCCAGGGAGCCGGCGTAGGCGTTGGTGACGTTGATCTTGAGCTGGGAGATGATGACGAAGGCGGAGACCAGCACCAGCGCCAGTTGCGGATTGTCGGTGAGAAAGCCAAACGCCACCAGGTACATGTGGGTGGGGTCGTCGGCCAGCTCCGGATCGATCCCCTGCTGCAGCGCCAGCACCGCGAGAAAAGAGCCGGCGCACAGCTTGACCAGACCGAACAGGGTCCAGCCGGGACCGGACAGGGTCAGCGCCAGCCACCATTTGAAACTGCGCTCCTCCTCCCGGGGCAGGAAGCGCAGGAAGTCCACCTGCTCCCCGTTCTGCGCCATGAGCGGGAAGATCACCGCCGCCGCCGCGCCGAACAGCAACAGATTGAATCCCTCCCCCGCCTCTCCGCGTGTGCCGGCGAACTGGCTCCAGCTGGTGACTGCCTCGCTGTGGTGGTAGACGATGAACAGCAGCGGCGCGATCTGCAGCAGGATCCAGACCGGCTGGGTCCAGATCTGAAAGCGGCTGATGCGGGTGATGCCGTGGGTCACCAGCGGAATCACCACCAGCGCGCTGATGACATAGGCCCAGGCCAGCGGGATATCGAACAGCAACTGCAGCGCCATCGACATGATGGCCGCCTCCAGGGCGAAGAAGATGAAGGTGAAGGAGGCGTAGATGAGCGACGACACCGTGGAGCCGATATAGCCGAATCCGGCGCCGCGGGTCAGCAGGTCGATATCCAGTCCCGAACGGGCGGCGTGGTAGCAGATCGGCAGGCCGAACAGAAAGATCAGCCCGCAGACCACCAGGATCGCCCACAGGGAGTTGACGAAACCGTACTGCAAGGTGATGGCGCCGCCGATCGCCTCCAGGGCCAGAAAGGCG
>JBNLGI010000190.1:0-51054 GCA_050305975.1 Sedimenticolaceae bacterium
TCGGCAGCCCGGAGCGGGCCGAGATGCGCGAGACCACCGGCAGGAACAGGGCCGCGGCGCCCACGTTCTGCATGAACGAGGAGATGAAACCGACGGTGGCGGAGATGATCGGGATGATGCGCTTTTCGGTGGTGCCGCCGACCTTGAGGATGAAGGCCGCCACGCTGCTCATGATGCCGGTCCTGTCGAGCCCGGCGCCGATGATCATGACGGCGATGATGGAGATCACCGCGTTGGAGGCGAAACCGTCGAACAGGTGCTTATTGTCCACCAGCCCCTGCTCCAGGCCCATCAACGGCGCCAGCAGGGAGGTCAGACCCAGCAGCACCATGACGCTGGCGGCGGCCACGTCCACACCGACCACCTCGAAGGCGAAGAGGTAGATGGTCAACATCAGGATCGCGCTGACCCAGGCGATCTCGATCGTCGGCACCACGCTGGCGAGGTAGAGCGCGAGGAGTGCGAACACCACGGCCGCGATGATCTGTTTGGGTTTCAGGATGCCCGGAGTGGAAATGATCTTTTCTTCGTCCGCCAATCTGTTCATTGTGTTCTCAGTCTTGTTTCGTTTCTTTTGATGTGTCGTTCACTGCGGCCGATGACTTGCGCACGGCAAGACCGCCCTCCGCGCAAACGGGGGGACCGGCTGTCATCGCCGTGGATATCAGGCCGCGTTCTGCTTCAAAGACCGAGAGGTCGGTTGATCATCGATCGGCACCGGAGGCAGACACGAGTCCGCCTCGCCTGGGGATCGCCGTTTCCACCCGCACTCGCCCGATGCCCCGTCTGGCGAGGCCACAAGCAAGCTCAGTGAAACCTGGCGTGTAATGCAGCCGGGGAGGTCCTCCACCTCCGGCCGCCCACATTCTGATAGGCCTGACCGGCCGACATGCGCTTGAGATCTTTGCTCAATCTTCTCATCAGGCGGTTTCCATAGCGTGAACAGAAAACCTGGCGCTACCGCCGTGCCAGACCCGGGAAAACTCTGACCACCCGTATGTTGGGCCTTTGGAAAACGACACGGCAGACACCAATTTCATTATGCCCCATAGGACGCTCCGTGCAAGGTCTCGCCGCATGGGATCTCCGCAAGCAGCCACGGCGCGAGCGTGGATCACTCGTAGCGCAAGGCCTCGATGGGATCCTGCCGGGCCGCCCGCCGGGCCGGGAAGTAGCCGAAGATCACCCCCACCAGGGCGGAGAAGAGAAAGGCCAGCAGCATGATGCCGGGTTCGAGCACCAGCGGCATCCTCATGAGCGCGGCGAGGGCCAGGGAAGTGACGATCGCCAGCAGGATACCGATCACCCCGCCCAGCGAGGAGAGCACCACCGCCTCGACCAGAAACTGCAGCAGCACATCCCGCTCCTGGGCGCCGATGGCCAGACGGATGCCGATCTCGCGGGTGCGCTCGGTGACCGACACCAGCATGATGTTCATGACCCCGATGCCGCCCACCAGCAGACTGACCGCGGCCACCGCGCCGAGCAGGGTGGTGAGGATCTTGGTGGTGCCGGTGAGCGCCTCGGCGATCTCTCTCAGGTCGCGGACATTGAAATCGTCGTCCTCGGAGGGGCCGATATGGCGTCGCTCCCGCATCAGCGCCTCGATGTCGCGCTGCACCTTGGCGGTGGAGAAGCCCTCGCGCGCCGAGACGTAGATCATGCCCACGTCCCGGTTCCCCGCCACCCGACGCCAGAAGGTGCGCAGGGGAACCAGCACCAGATCGTCCTGGTTGCGGCCGCCCGCCGACTGTCCCTTGGGCTGCAGCAGACCGATCACCTGGCAGGCGATCTTGTTCAGGCGCAGCTTTTCGCCGATCGGGTCCTGCCCACCGAACAGCTCCTTGCGCACCGCCTCGCCGATGATGCAGACCGCGGCTCCGGCCCGCAGCTCGGTATCGCTGAACGGCCGTCCCTTGGCGAACTGCCAGTTGCCGACCGGAAAGTAGCCGTTGTCGGTGCCGCTGAGGGTGGTCGACCAGTTACGGTTGCCGTAGATCGCGGTGATCGCCTTGGAGGCGCTGGGGGCGACGGCGGCGACCCCGCCTACTTGACTGACGATGGCCTCCACATCGTCCAGGTCGAAGGCCTTGGCCTCCGAGCGCTGACCGAAGCCGAGCCGTTGACCCGGCCGCACCATCAACAGGTTGCTGCCGAGGCTGGCGATCTCCTCGGCGACCTGGGCGGTGGCGCCGCTGCCGAGGTTGACCATGATGATCACCGAGGCCACGCCGATGACGATACCGAGCACGGTCAGGCTCGAGCGCAGCAGGTTGCGGCGGATGGCGCGCAGGGCCAACAGCAGGGCGTTGCGCAGCATCAGGCGGCCTCCCCGTCGCTCACTTCATCGTCGATGCGGCCGTCGAGAAAGTGAACCACCCGATTGGCATAGGCCGCCATCTCCGGCTCATGGGTGACCATCACCACGGTCAGACCCTGCTCCCGGTTGAAGCGGCTCAACAGGTCCATGATCTCCAGGCTGCGGCCGCTGTCGAGATTGCCGGTCGGTTCGTCGGCGAAGAGTACCGCGGGTCGGGAGACGATGGCGCGCGCGATCGCCACCCGTTGTTGCTGGCCGCCGGAGAGTTCGTTGGGGGCGTGACTCTCCCAGCCCGTGAGCGCGACCGCCGCCAGCGCTTCCCGCGCTCTGGCATGGCGCTCCACCGCGGGCATACCGCGGTAGACCAGGGGCAGCTCCACGTTTTCCAACGCCGAGGTGCGGGCCAACAGGTTGAAGCCCTGGAACACGAAACCGATGGCGTGGCGGCGCAGCAAGGCGCGCTGATCGCGGCTGAGCCCGCCCACGTCGACCCCCTCGAAACGGTACTCGCCACGCGTCGGAGTATCGAGGCAGCCGAGGATGTTCATGCAGGTCGACTTGCCCGAACCGCTCGGCCCCATCAAGGCCAGAAACTCGCCGGATTCGATGGTGAGGTCGATACCTCTCAGGGCCTCCACTGCCGCCTGCGACTGACCGTAGACCTTGGTCACCTGCCGCAGGCGGATCAGGGGAGCCGCCTCCGTTTCGGACAGGTTCACTTCGACGCTCCGAGGGTATCGACGATCACCTCGGAACCCTGGGCCAGATCGCCCTCGAGCAGCTGGGTGAATTTACCGTCACTGGGGCCTGTCTTCACCGCCACCGCCACCGGTGTCCCCTGCTGCAGCAACCAGACCCGCTGACCCTCACCCTGGCTCTGATTGCTGCGCCGGCCGGCCATGCGCGGTCGTGGAAAGAGGGAACCGAAGACGCCGCCGCGGCGCTCCCGGGGCTGCGTCACCGGCAGCGAGAAACGCAGCGCGGCATTGGGCAGCAGGATCACATCCTCGAGCCGCTGCACGGTGATGACCGCGGTGGCGGTCATGCCGGGACGTAGTGCCAGGTCCTGGTTGTCCACCGCCAGCACCGTCTCGTAGGTGACCACCCCGTCCACCGTCTGCGGGGCGAATCGGACCTGGGTGATGGTGGCCGGGAAACGGCGATTCGGATAGGCATCGACGGTGAACTCGGCACTCTGCCCTTCGGCGACCTGGCCCACATCGGCCTCGTCCACCGCCACATGCAGTTCCATCTGCGTCAGGTCCTCGGCCAGGGTGAACAGCACCGGGGCCTGCAGCGAGGCCGCCACCGTCTGTCCCGGTTCGATCTGGCGCAGCAGTACCAGACCGTCGATGGGGGAGTGGATGGTCGCCTTCTTCAACTCGGTCTGTTTGCCCTCTAGGGTCGCCATGGCCACCGCCACCTCGGCCTCGGCGCTGGCGGCGACCGCCTGTGCGCGTACCGATTTGGCCCTGGCCGTATCCAGCTCCTCGCCGGAGCAGAGTTGTCGTTGCGCCAGCTTCTCGCAGCGCTCGAAGGCGAGCCGGGTCTCCTGCACCGTCGCCTGCGCCTCCTTCAGCTTGGCCCGCTTCGAAGCCAGCGCGGCGCGCGCCTCGACCACGTCGGCGTCGAGCTTGTCGGTATTGAGCCGCGCCAGCATCTGTCCCGCCCGCACCCGGTCGTTGAAATCGACCAGCACCTGGTCGACGGTACCGGAGAGTTCACTGCCCACATCCACTTCGTTCACCGGTTCCAGCGTGCCGGTGGCGGTGACCGTGACCGTGATATCCCCCGTCTCCACCGGGCGCGTTTCGTAGCCGGGCAGGCCGCCATTCGACGGTCGCAGCCACAGATAGACGAGGAGGGGAAGCAACAGTACCACCACAGCGGTTACCAGCCAGCGCCAACGCCGCGAGCCGCGCGCATGGGCTTCGGATTGCAGCACTTGCTGGATATCGAACTGGGATGGATTGGGATCTGAGGCCATGGCGATAGGACCTGTCAACACTGTTCCAATTGGCTCTGGTGAATGTGCAGCCGGCGTCTGATCACGAGCGACCAGACCACACCACTCCAGATATTAGAACTCTGAGCGTGAGGATTGTCCCTCAAGAAAGATCATTTTTTCTCAAGAATCCTTGGATGCGCCTGAACGCTTCCAAGGTCGGCGCATAGACGGTATCGGAACAGACCGCCGGAAAGAGGACTCAGACCTGAAGAACATATTCTTAAGCGAAATGCTCCGGTGATAGCCAATAGGTTACGGTGCGGCAAGCCGCACTCTACGGCTTGATCAGGTGTAGGGTGCGGCTTGCCGCACCGAAACATAGCTTAACTATGTGCCATTCGATTCAGGCCTGACCAGCTTACTAGGCGGCTATTGGTGGGGCAGGGCCCTACCCTACCGCTCCATTCAGGGTCCAGGGGGGACCTGCCCCACCAAAGCCCCAGCCGGCAACCCGGCTCTGCCGTATCAGAACAGCGCCAGCAGGTGCTGCTGCAGTGAGTCAGCCTTCTCATGGGTCAGATCCTTGGCGCTTTCCGCCTTGATCGTCGCTGACAGCTCACGTCCCATGCGCTCGCGCAGGAGCCCCAGGAAGTGAGGCGAGGACACCAGGTAGAGCAGCTCGAACGACTTGCCGCGACGACTCTCCTCCAGCATGGCCACCACATCGTCGGCAAAACGCCTGGCCTGCTGCTCCTTGGGATCGGTCTTCGACGTCACGCCATGACGCTGGCCTCCCCGTCTGTCGGTCGCCCGCCCGGGCCGGTCCGCTTCGATGTCCTGTCGCAACAGCCTCTCCTGCGGATTGACCAGGTCCGCCTTCTCTGTCAATGGTCCTTTGATTCCCGCCCGCTCGAAAATACGTGCGCGGGCAGCGCTCGCCACGACAACCCAGATCTTCATCAGCGACTCCTTCCGGCAGGGTACGGCCAGGCCGCCATGCCATACAGGTTGAACCAGACACTCCTCTCTAATACTAGACCCGCTTCCGCTGCAATACCCAGGGTTCGCCACCAGACACCGTCAACAGCCGGACGCAAGCCTGCGTATGCCTATCCCTGAGGCCGGACATCAAGCTCCCGCAGCCAAAGGCGGAGGTCATGAACAGGCACGGCAACACGCATACCATCATCGGGATGCCGCGCACCGATGCGTTGGCACGTTCCAGTTTTCTTACATATCATTGAATTGTCACCCGCGTACCATACGGGACGGAGCCTCGCCTGATGCTGTTCAGGAAGCTGATCGTGCAAATGTGTTTTCTGCTGGAAGCCAGCCCAGGCTACACCAGGCTCAAGGCCTTCACCCGCGACCTGCTGGAGAATTCGCGCTACCCCTACAAGCGCTATTTCGATCTGGGGATGATCATCCTGGTCCTCATCAGCGTGGCGCTGCTGGTCTACTCGGTGGACAATCCCGTGCAGCCCTGGATGCTTTGGGTCGAGGACTTCGCGGTCACCGTATTCATCATCGAATACCTGGCCAGAGTCTGGATCGTGGGCGATACCCGACACACCGTCATTGGCCATCTCAAACAGGCGGAATTCCTCAATCTCCCGTTCAGGCTCAGAACCTGCCTGTTCGAAGTGGCGCGAATGAAATGGAACTATATGACCAGCCCGCTGGCCGTCATCGATCTGCTCGCGATTTTGCCGAGCTATCGACCGGTGCGACTGTTGCGGGTGTTTCTGCTGTTCCGCCTGTTCAAGTTGTTCCGCTATTCGCGCAGCATCCACGGCATGGCGGAGGTGCTGGCGGAGCGTCGCTTCGAGTTCTTCATCCTGGCCTTCTTCATGGTCTTCGTGGTGACTGCCGCGGCAAGCGCCATCTATGTCTTCGAAGGCGGCACGCCGGGCGGCACCATCAAGAGCATCTTCGACGCCATGTACTGGGCCATGGTCACGCTTTCGACCGTGGGCTACGGCGACATCACCCCGCATACGCCGGAGGGGCGGGTGGTGGCGCTGGCGCTCATCGTGTCGGGTATCGGCGTGCTCGCCTTCTCCACTTCGATCGTGGTCGCCGCCTTCCAGGAGAAGCTGGGTGAGCTGCGTGAACATCGGGTGCTCTCTGAGCTCGAGCGCGGTCCGCGTTTCACGGTGATCTGCGGCTTTGGCGAGGTCGGCCAGGTGGTGGCATCGCGGTTGGCGGAAACCCGTCAACGCTTCATGATCATCGACATCAATGAGGAGCGCTCGCGGCTGGCGACTAAACGCGGCTATCTGACGGTGCGCGGCGACGCCGCCGACAACGAGCTGCTCGAGTCCCTCGGTCTGCGCGAACGGGTGCATACCCTGGTGTGCGCGACCAACAACGACGTGAAGAACGTCTTCATCACCGTCAGCGCCAGACGCATGAACGACGGCCTGCGCATCATCTCCATGGCCGGCTCCCGGGAGGTGGCGCGCAAGCTCACTCTGGCGGGAGCCAACCATGTGATCTCGCCCTCCGAGATCGTCGGCCAGATGGCGGCGGAATATGTCGGCCGTCCGGTCGCCTTCGAAGCCATCTACAACATCCTGCGAGGCGAGCGTGAGGTCGCGCTGGAAGCGGTCCGGGTCGAAAAGGGGACCCCCGCCTGCGGACGCACCATCGCCGAGGTCGACTTCCGCGAGCGCAGGCTGCTGCTGTTCGGCGTCATCACCGCGCGCGAGTGGAGCCTCGACGAGGTCCCGAACCTCTACCCCCTGGAGGACGAATTCTGCTTCCTGTTCAAACCCGATCCCGCTTTCCGTATCGCGCAGGGGGACGTGCTCGTAGTGTTCGGTTACGAGCTCAGCCTGACGCACTTCAGGCAGGAGCTGGGCGGAGGACTCTTCCGTCCGGGATTGAGCTGAGATGGCCACCAAGGGTATTGCGCTATTCGGTTACTACCGTTCGGGAGCGGCGGTCGCCGCCTACCTGCGCGCCGGTGACTATCGGCTGGTCGTCATCGACGACCGTCCCGAGAATCTGGAGAAGGCCAGAAGCGCCGGCTACGAGACCGCCGAACTGGACTTTCGCGACGATTCCGAACTCGCCGGACTCGGTCTCGGTGACACCATCGACACCGTCTTCTGCCTGTTTCCCGACGATGCGGAGAATGTCTTCCTGACCCTCTCGGTACGCGCGCTGGCACCCGCGATCCGCATCTACAGCATCGCCCACGGCAGCAGCGCAGTACCCAATCTTCACGCGGCGGGCGCGGACAAGGTTATCGAGACCGAAGAGATCAGCGGCATGCGGATCTGGGACATCATCACCCGGCCCATCGTCACCGCCATTCTCGATCGCACCCTGTTCGGCCAGGCCAACCTCAACGTGATGGAGCTGCAGATCCCGAGAGGCTCCCGCTTCGTGGGCCGGCGGATATCCGATCTGGATCTCGAGGACCACTACAACCTGGTGCTGCTGGGAATGGTCGACCATGAACTCAAAGAGCATTTCGTCCATAGCCAGACGATACAGGACGTGGAGCTCAAGGAAGACGACATCCTGGTGGTCATCGGCCCCATGGACGCCAGCGCCATCCTCAGGCAGGATCTCCAGGCCGCGCAGGATCAGCCGGGCAAGTCGCCGCCATAGCGTCCCGCTTCACGGCCGAACATCTCGGGATCGAAAACGGCCCGTATCCGCTTTGTCCCCTACCCCCCGCTGACCAGGGACTGGCCCATGTAGAGCATGAACATCACGCCGCAGACGATTGCCGAAATGAAGCTCAGCAAGGTGCCGACGAAGACATACTCGGTGTATTTTCGGTCATGCGCCTCGCGCATATCCCCGAACCGGAAAATCGACTTGGCGGCAAGCATGAAGCCGATCAGATTCCAGTTCAGCGTCACCACCGCGCCATAGACGATCAAGCGCTCGATGATCCCGATGTAGCTGCCCGCACCCTCCAGGGAAGCGGCAACCGAGGCGGGCAGTTCCCACTTGAGAAATATGATCTGGATAATGATCGAGGTCGGGAATGTGAGATAGACGATGAACAGCAAGTGGGCATAGAAAGGCTTGCTTTGCGCTATCGGAAACAGATCGATCGGTTGGTAGTGATTCGCCACTACGGCCAGTATGGCCAGGTGCGCGAATTGATCGAGGAAAAACAGCAAGCGTCCGTTTTCCTTGGTTTGAAAGGTGAGTTTCAAGCCGTCGATGACTGCATGAGTCGCGGCAATGATGAGCGCGGCATAGGCATAGCTCAGATCCATGACGATCAGTAGCGTCATCACTCCGTGCATCGCTCCGTGCACATAGAGGTAGGGGGAAAGAAATCGTCGCTGCTGCTTGTGTGCAAGCATGGCGGACCACTGCATGGCGAAATCCACGATGAAGTGGGCGATCAAGAATTTGATGAAAATTTCCATATTGCCTCTGGTTCAGCTTCCCGATTGCCGGCCGCAAGCCAATAGCCTTGGGTCCCCCCTCACGCCAGGCATCGGAGCAGTTTCTTCCTGAACAGTCCCAGCATCTCCAGCAGCTCCTCCCTGTGCGCCCGCGCCATGCGATCACTCACGGTATTCTGGGCAATATTCAACTTGCTGCCAAGCTGCTTCTGGGACAACTCCCTGTAGCGCAGGGAGAGCTCGATCACCTGCGCATGGTTGACCAGCCAGCGATCCATGAAGGTCAATGCCAGTCTGAGCATCACATTGACCTCTTCGTCGAACTCTTCCCAGGGGGACTTGACCGCCATGTTCACTTTCCGTTTCTTGAGTCTGTCGAAAACCATGCCCGAATTGATGAAAGCCTCTCCATTGGACTCGGTAACCCGGGTCCCGGTGTAGGCCTTTTCCCCGATGCCGAGGGCCAAGCGCACATCGAGGCCCTTGACCGTTTTCATGCCCGCCTTGATCAATACGGCCGCTTCGAGACTATCCAGCACCGAGGGTATCTCGAGCTGAAAACTGTCTCCACGATAGATCTGCCACGCTGTCGGCTCCCGCCCCCAGACGTGCAACACCTTTTTCAAATGCGCCAGCCATAGGTTTGCCGACATCCGTTTCGAGTTGATCACATCACCGGTGATGACCCCGGTGATACCGGCTTCGCTGAGTTGTGCGTTCATAAGAAAGTGTATCCCGAGGGAAGGAGACCCGGTGCCGGACATGCCCTCAAGCAGCATCTTGAAATAATCCGATATCAGTAATTATCGCAAATTATCAAGATATATCAATATATCGTTTATTTTAACGATTTATTGTCCATTCAGCGGCAGCATGCCGTCCAGGATAGCTGGACAACCAGCTGATCTCCCGGTCAGCCATCACGACAACTTCAACTTTGCATAATTAATAATTATGAATTATAAACAGCGAGAACCCGACCAAGTCCTTTGGACTTTGTGAGCCTGAAAGCGAGATCAGAAGATCGCCTAACACCATGATCACCCCACTTGCCAAGCGCCCTCTCTACGTGGATGTCGCCGATCGCGTGCGCGACCTGATCTACCAGCGCGAGTTGCGCCCCGGCGACTGGATCGACGAGCCGGAGCTCTGTCAACAGCTGGACATCAGCCGGACTCCCCTGCGCGAGGCCCTCAAGGTGCTGCACGGGGAAAATCTGGTCGAACTCGTCCCGCGCCGGGGCTGCCGGGTACGGGCGCTGGAAGACGATGAGCTGCTGGAGCTGTTTCCGGTGATGGCCAGCCTGGAGGGTCTCTGCGCGAAACTGGCGGCACGCAAACTCAACAGATCCGATATCGACGCTCTGGAACGCATCCATGCCCGGCTCGAGGCCTGCGCCGAAGCGGGGGACGTGGACAGCTACTACGAGGCCAACCGCGAATTCCACCTGGCAGTTCAAAACCTGGCAGGTAACCGCTGGCTGCAGCGCATCACCGGCGAGCTGCGCAATGTGCTGGTACTGGCCCGCCACCGGCAGTTGACCGTACCCGGACGGCTACAGGCCTCGCTCGAGGAACATCGCAGCATCATGCGCGCCTTGAAGGCGGGCGATGCCGAGTCTGCGGCCAAAGCCATGCACGACCACCTGTGCAGCCAGGAGCGCATCCTGCGGGAGGAGAAGGAGGCAGAGCGCCCGGACCAGACTCCGCCCTGAGCCTTGGCGTACAACCACCGAACACGATCAAGAACCCGTACCACGGGCACAAACCGACGGCCGAGTCCGTCAACCAATGAGGAGGATCATACTCATGTTCAAGATCAAGCAACTGGCCACTGCGGTGGCTCTCTCCGGCATCCTGGCCGGCGCCTTCGGTACCGCCCAGGCCGTCGAACTGAAGGCATCGCACCAATGGCCGGGCGGCAAAGGCGACATCCGTGACGAAATGGTTCAGATGATCGCCCGCCACATGCAAGAGAAAAACACCGGCGTCGACATCAAGGTCTACCCGGGCAAGAGCCTGTTCAAGCCGAAAGAGCAGTGGGGCGCGATGACCAAGGGCCGGCTCGACATCACGGCCTTTCCCCTCTCCTATGCCGGAGGACGCCATCCCGAGTTCAACCTGACACTGATGCCGGGCCTGGTGAAGAACCACGACCATGCCACCCGCCTCAACAAATCGTCCTTCATGCAACGCATCAAGAAAATCATGGACGAGGCCGGCGTGATGGTGCTGGCCGACACCTGGCTGGCCGGCGGTTTCGTCTCTAAGAACAAATGCATTCTCGAACCCGAGGATGCCAAGGGCCAGCGTTTCCGCGCTGCGGGCAAGGCCTTCAACCAGATGCTGGCGGCGGCCGGCGCCACCATCACCTCGATGCCCTCCTCGGAGATCTACTCGGGTCTGCAGACCGGCGTCATCGATGGCGCCAACACCTCGTCATCCTCGCTGGTCTCCTACCGCATCTACGAACAGGTCAAGTGTCTGACCACTCCGGGCGATCATGCCCTCTGGGTCATGTACGAGCCGATCCTGATGGCCAAGTCGAGCTTCGAGAAGCTGACGCCGGAGCAGCAGGCCGAGCTGCTGAAGGCCGGTGAAGCGGCTGAGAAATATGCCTCCGAACAGTCCAAGATCGCGGACCAGAAACTGGTCGACGCCTACAAGAAGGCCGGCGTCCAGGTGGTCGAGATGAACGACGAGCAGGTGGCCATGTGGCGCAAGATCGCCGACGAGTCCAGCTACAAGGCCTTCGCTGAAGAGGTTTCCGGCGGCCGTGAGCTGCTCGACATGGCGCTCTCCGTCGAATAGACCCCGCTCGCACAGGTCCCGAGCCGGCACGCAACAGTCCGGCCGGGGCCTGCGCTATCGACCTGACGCAACGCATCGGAGGCCCGACCACGATGACCCTGTTTCTGCGCACCGTCGAAGGGCTATCACGCCTGCTCGGCTATGTCGCGGCCATCCTGCTGGTGGTCGCTATCGGCGTCGTCTGCCATATGGTGTTCAACCGCTTCGTCATGAATCTTCCGACCTCCTGGCAGACCGAGTTCGTCACCTATGCCCTACTCGCCACGACCTTTCTCGGGGCTCCCTGGGTACTGTTGACGCGGGGCCACGTGAATGTGGAACTGATCCCGCTGATGCTGGGACCGCGCGGGCGCTTTCTGCTGGCGCTGCTTGCCTACACGGCGTCCGCCCTGCTCTGCATCCTGCTGACCTGGGCCAGCTATCAGTTCTGGTATGAAGCCTGGGAGGCCGGCTGGTCGTCCGACACCATCTGGGGACCGAAGCTGTGGAAGGCCTACCTGGCGATGCCGATCGGTTTCTTCGCCATCACCCTGCAGTACATCGCCGACCTGATCTGCCTGCTCAGCGGTCGTGAACCCCCCTTCGGCATCGAGCCCGCCACCCCACCGGAGACAACCTGATGGATCCACTGATACTCGGCGCCCTGGCTTCGGTCTGCCTGGTCGTGCTGCTGCTCAGCGGCATGCCGGTGGCCTTTGCCCTCGGCGTGACCGCCGTCCTTTTTCTACTGATCCACAACGGCCCCGCAACCTTCGTCATCGTTGCCGATACGCTGTTCGCCTCGCTGGACGAATTCGCACTGCTCTCGATACCGATGTTTCTGGTCATGGGTTCGGCCATCGCCGCCTCGCGAGCCGGCGCCGACCTCTATGAGGCGATCGACCGCTGGCTCCACAAAGTCCCAGGTGGACTGCTGGTCTCGAACATCGGCGCCTGCGGCGTGTTCGCCGCCCTGACCGGCTCCTCGCCCGCCACCTGTGCGGCGATCGGCAAGATGGGCATCCCGGAGATGCGCAAGCGCGGCTATCCGGCCGGTCTCGCAACCGGCGCTATCGCCGCCGGCGGCACCCTGGGTATCCTGATCCCGCCCTCGATCACCATGATCGTCTACGGCATCGCCACCGAAACCTCTATCGGGCGTCTGTTTGCGGCCGGTCTGCTGCCGGGCCTGATGCTGATCGGTCTGTTCATCGGCTGGTCGCTGATCTATGCGCGGATCAAGGGCTACAACTTCGCAGAGGAGGACAAACACTTCAGCCTGCGCGACAAGCTGGTGATCCTGCCGAAGGTGATTCCTTTCATGCTGATCATCGTGCTGGTGCTGTGGGCGCTCTATGGCGGGGTCGCGACACCGTCCGAAGCGTCCGGTGTCGGCGCCATGGTCTGCATCCTGCTGGTGATGGCGATCTACCGGGTGTGGCGGCCCGGACAACTCTGGACCATCATCAGCTCGGCCACCCGCGAATCGGTGATGCTGATGATGATCATCGGCATGGCGGGGCTCTTCAGCTATATGATGTCGAGCCTCTACATCACCCAGGGCATTGCCGAATTCATCGCCGCACAGCAGCTGAACCCCTGGGCGCTGATAATCCTGGTCAACCTCTTCCTGCTGGCGGCCGGCTTCTTTCTGCCGCCGGTGGCGGTCATCCTCATGACCTCGCCCACGCTGGTGCCGATCGTGCTCCAGGCCGGCTACGATCCGATCTGGTTCGGTGTCATGCTGACGCTCAACATGGAGATCGGGCTCATCACTCCACCGGTGGGTCTCAACCTCTATGTCATCAACGGCATCGTGCCGGACGTGGATCTGAAAACGGTACTGCTCGGCGCCCTGCCCTTCATGCTCTGCATGCTGCTCGGCATCGTGCTGCTGATCGTCTTCCCGCAGATCGCCCTCTGGCTGCCGAACCATCTGATGGGCAGCGCGCTGTAGTCCGGATGAAGTGGATGACACTAACCCAGGCACTGCCGCGCGAGCGCTTCGAAACCCGCATGCAGAGGCGTGTCCGCGCTAGGCACGGGCCCGGCAGTGCCCTGCAACACCCAGTCCATGATCGCCGTACCGCCCCCGACCTGGAGGAGAGACCATGAACGCCCGCAGCTGGTTCGAGCGCCTGCTCGACAATGTGGCCGACCGCGGCCTGGAGCTGCTCGGCCTGCGCGACCGCAGCGAGGCCGACGCCCCGTCGGACGCCGAACTCTGCCACCGCCTGGTCGAAGGCCTGGGCGAGGCCTCCAACATCGCCCTGGCGCGCGAAATCCTGCAGCGCTGGGAGTCGATGGACGAGACACACCGGCTCGATTTCCTGCACATCCTGGCGGTGGAGTTCGATCCCGATCCGGAGGCCATCGCCCAGGCCGCCGCCAGCTACCGAGCCAAGGATCCGGCCGCCCTGCAGCGGCTGCTGGAGGCCAGTGAACCACCGCGCCAGGAGTTGATGCGGCGACTCAACATGGCACCCGGGGGTACCGCGGCGCTGGTCGATATCCGTGCCTTTCTGCTGCGCGTCTTGCCGAAGAATCCGCAACTGAAGGGGGTCGACGCCGATTTCCAGCACCTGCTCGCCTCCTGGTTCAACCGCGGCTTTCTGCGGCTGGAGAAGATCGACTGGAATTCGCCGGCGGCAATCCTGGAGAAACTGATCCGCTACGAGGCGGTACACCCCATGAGCGGCTGGGACGATCTGCGTCGTCGCCTGGGCCCCGACCGCCGCTGTTTCGCTTTCTTCCACCCGGCGCTGCCGAACGACCCCCTCATCTTCGTCGAGGTCGCCCTTACGGACGAGATCAGTGCCGGCATCGCACCGCTGATCGACCCGCAGGCGTTGGAGAGCGATCCGCATCAGGCCGACACCGCCATCTTCTACTCCATCAACAACGCGCTGACCGGACTGCGCGGAGTCAGCTTCGGCAATTTCCTGATCAAACAGGTGGTGAGCGAACTCAATGACGAGTTTCCGCAGATCAAGACCTTCGTCACCCTGTCACCCATACCCCGCATGCGCCAAGGCCTGCTGAAGGCCATCGCCGATGAGGTCAACGGGGATCGCCTCGAACATCTGCTGGGGGCGCGCGCCAAGACCCTGGTGCAGGCTGCCGGCGGCGGTGAACCGTTGCAGGCGCTGGACAGCCTGCTTCAGCAACCCGCGGACGAAACCCGGCAGACACTGCTGGACCCGGTGCTCACGGACCTGGCGCTCTACTATCTCGCGCGCATGAAGCGGGGCGAGGCGGCGGCCTACGACCCGGTGGCCCACTTCCACCTGTCCAACGGCGCCCGTCTGGAGCGGATCAACCTGCACGCCAACCCCTCTCCCCGAGGCCACGACGAGTCCTGGGGCTGCATGGTCAACTATCGCTATCGCAGCGAGGAGGTGGTCGCCAACCACGAAGCCTACGTGTGGGACGGCCGCATCGCCCTCTCGCGCGAGCTTGAACGACGCCTGCGCCAGATCGATGAGTGGATCGGCAACGAGCAGGCCCATGCCTGACGCACCCTCTCCAGGAGCGGCACGGTGGAGTTAGTCACCCTGCTTATCGCCGGAGCCGTCGCCGGCACCGCCGCCGGGCTGCTCGGCATCGGCGGCGGGGTGATCATCGTACCGGTCCTGTCGCTGGTCTTCGCCCGCGAGGGGGTGGATCCGGAGATATTGATCAAAGTCGCGGTGGGCACCTCGCTGGCCACCATCGTGGTCACCGCGATCTCCTCCATCTGGGCCCACCATCGGCGCGGCGCCGTGCACTGGAACCTGGTCCGCATCATGGCGCCCGGGGTGGTCAGCGGCTCGCTGATCGGGGCCTGGATCGCCGATCTCATCCCGGGATCCTGGCTCACCCTGGCCTTCATCATTTTCATGCTCGGCGTCTCCTTGCAGATGGCACTGGGGCCGATGGGCGGCGCACACGCCCTGCCCGGGCCCTGGGCCCTGCGCGGGGCCTCGGCGGTCGTCGGTGTCATCTCGGCCCTCATGGGCATCGGCGGCGGCGCCCTGCATGTGCCCTATCTGAGCTGGCACGCGATACCCGTGAAACAGGCTATCGCCACCGCGGCAGCGCTCGGCCTGCCCCTGGCGGTCGCTTCCACGGCCGGCTTCATCGCCACCGGCCTGGACGAGACCGCCCTGCCACCCCACAGCCTGGGCTATATCAACCTGCCGGCCTTCGCCGGCGTGGTGGGCGCCAGCATCCTGTTCGCGCCGCTGGGGGCGCGTCTCGCCCACCGTCTGCCCGACAAGCTTCTGAAACGGACCTTTGCGGTCTTTCTCTTCTTTCTGGCCCTGCGTATGGCCTATGACCTGGTAATCAAAGCATGAGCAACGACAACCTCTACCTGCGCTTCGCCGGCTATCGCTTCCGTCATGCCGACGACCGCCCCTTCCTGATGACTCCCGGACGCGAGCCGCTGATGTACGCCGATCTCGACGCCGCCAGCGGCCGCCTGCAGAGCCGGCTGCTTGCGCTCGGCGTCGAGCCCGGGGACCGGATCATCGTACAGGTCGACAAATCGAACGAGGCGGTGCTGCTCTACCTTGCCTGCCTGCGTGCGGGGGCCATCTACATTCCTCTCAACACCGCCTACACCGCGGCCGAAGTCGAGTACTTCATGGGGGACGCGACACCCCGGGTGGTGGTCTGCCGTCCCTCTGAACAGGACAATCTGAAGGCGGTGGCCGAGCGCGTCGGCGTCGCCCATCTATTGACCCTCGACAGCCAGGGTGGAGGCAGCCTGCTCGATGGACTGACCGGCGTGGATCCAGATCCCGCCGTGGTCGAACGCGGCAGTGACGATCTGGCCGCCATCCTCTACACCTCCGGCACCACAGGCCGCTCCAAGGGGGCGATGCTGAGCCACGGCAATCTCCGCTCCAATGCCGAGGTGCTGCACCACTACTGGCAGTGGCGGGACGCCGAGGATGTGCTGCTGCACGCGCTGCCGGTGTTCCATGTACACGGGCTCTTCGTCGCCCTGCACTGCGCCCTGCTCGGCACCTCGCCGGTCCACTTTCTGCCGAAGTTCGACCTCGACGCCATTCTCGGCCTGCTGCCCGAGAGCAGCGTCATGATGGGGGTACCCACCTTCTACACCCGTCTGCTCGACAACCCGGCCTTCACCGCAGAGGCCTGCCGCAACATGCGCCTGTTCATCTCCGGCTCGGCGCCGCTGCTGGCCGAGACCCATCGCGAGTTCGAGGCGCGCACCGGCCACCGTATCCTGGAACGCTACGGCATGACCGAGACCGGCATGATCACCTCCAACCCCTATGACGGGGAGCGGGTCGCCGGCAGCGTCGGCTTCGCCCTGCCGGGTATTTCGGTGCGCATCGCCGACGAGCAGGGCAAGGAGCTGCCCCGGGGGCAGACCGGCGTCCTCGAAATGACCGGCCCCAACGTCTTCAAGGGCTACTGGCAGATGCCGGAGAAGACCGCAGCCGAGTTCCGACCCGACGGCTGGTTCATCACCGGCGACATGGCGACTATGGACGAAGAGGGCCGTATCAGCATCGTCGGCCGGGCCAAGGACCTGATCATCTCCGGCGGTTTCAATGTCTATCCCAAGGAGATCGAGGGGGAGATCGACGAGATTCCCGGGGTCAGGGAGTCGGCAGTCATCGGTCTGCCCCATCCCGATTTCGGCGAGGGGGTGGCGGCGGTGGTGGTGCCGGACGGCAGCCGTGACCTCACCGATGAGGATATCCTGGCTCCGCTGAAAGCGCGCCTGGCCCGCTTCAAGCAGCCCAAGCAGGTCTACATGGTGGAGGAACTGCCACGCAACACCATGGGCAAGGTACAGAAAGCCCAGCTGCGCGAGACCTACAAAGACACCTTCGCCAAATAACGGAGCCGCCGCATGCTTTCCGCCGCAGAATTGGAACAGCGCATCCGCACCGGCATCCCGGTCGCCAGCCAGATGGACTTCCGGGTGCGCGAGCTGGAGCGAAACGCCATCACGGTCGCCGGCGGTGGCAGCGAAAACGTCAACGTACACGGCACCGCCTTCGCCGGCTCGCAATACGCCATCGCCACTCTGGCCCTGTGGGGACTGGTGCAATCCCGGTTGCCGGAAGGCGCCGACCTGGTGCTGGCCGAAGGCGGCATCCGCTATCGAAAGCCGGTGATCGGCGATATCGTCGCCCATTGCGAGATCCCGGCGGCGGAGCTGGATACTTTTCTGAGGCGCTTGCAGGAGCGAGGCCGCGCCGTACTCGTCGCCACCGTTCAGGTACCCGGCACGGAAGGTATCGCCGCGGAGTACCAGGGCACGGTGCACGCGCGCTTGGGACATGAGTGATACTTAGAAGCAGGCAGCCCGGATGAAGCGAAGCGTAATCCGGGGACTTAATATGCCCGCCCCCTGGATTGCGCTTCGCTCCATCCAGGCTACAGAACCTACACAACCACACAACGGCGACTATTGAATTTTGTATCGGGTGAGGCGTAGGGTGCGGCTCGCCGCACCGATCAGCCCGACTGGAAACCCACGAGGCACGAGATGAAAACCAACGCGATACGCATCCATGAATACGGCGGCCCGGAGCAGCTGCGCTGGGAGACGATCGAACTGCCGACACCGGGAGCGGGCGAGGTGCAGGTCCGCCACAGCGCGGTGGGTCTGAACTACATCGACGTCTATCACCGCACCGGGCTCTACCCCACCCCGCCCCTGCCCTGCGCCCTGGGCATGGAGGCCGCCGGCACGGTCGAGGCGACCGGCTCCGAAGTCACCGATTTCCGCGTCGGCGACCGGGTCGCCTATGCCAGCCCGCCCCTGGGCGCCTACGCCGAGGCCCGTAACATCGACGCCGGCCGGCTGGTGGCACTGCCCGAGGGCATCGACTTCGAGCAGGGCGCCGCCATGATGCTCCAGGGCATGACCGCCGAGTACCTGCTGCGGCGGACCTACCCGGTGCAGGCGGGCCAGACCGTCCTCTTCCACGCCGCCGCCGGCGGCGTCGGCCTGATCTTCTGTCAGTGGGCAAAACGCCTGGGGGCAACCGTGATCGGCACCGTCGGCAGCGAAGAGAAGGCGGAGATCGCCCGCGCCCACGGCTGCGACCATACCATTCTCTACCGGGAAGAGGATGTGGTCGCCCGGGTGAAAGCGATCACCGACGGCCGCGGGGTGCCGGTGGTCTACGACGGGATCGGCAGGGACACCTGGACGCTGTCGCTCGACTGCTTGGCCCCGCGCGGCATGATGGTCAGCTTCGGCAACGCCTCGGGCAAGGTGCCACCGGTGGAGCTGGGCGAGCTGACCGCGCGCGGCTCCCTCTACCTGACCCGCCCGACACTGATGACCTACACCGCCGATACACAGGAGCTGCGCGATAGCGCCGCGGCCCTGTTCGAACGGGTACTGGCCGGCGACATCCGCATCGAGGTCAACCAGCGCTTCGCCCTGGCCAAGGCGGCCAAGGCCCACCGGGCGCTGGAGGCGCGGGAGACCACGGGCTCGACCATCCTGATCGTCTAAACCACGCCTCAGCGTACCCCGAAACTCACCTCGAACAACCACGATGGTGAGGCAGGGCCCCACCCTACTGGTCTGGCGGTAGGGTGGGGCCCAGCCCCACCGAATGATCCGGACTGAACGGCACAAGCCGTAGGGTGCGGCATGCCGCGCAGAATGGTCCGATCTAAAGGGCGCGAAGCCAGTCAGTCGCCGTCGTCTCGCCCGGGTTCCGACTCCCGGCTTTTCACGGCTTCCCAGGCCCGGTCCCACTCCTGCGCCGAAAGCGCGTTCAGATCCTTCCTGCCGCGCCGATGCAGTGCCCGCTCCATGGCGCGAAAGCGGCGTTCGAATTTCTCGTTGGCGCGGCTGAGGGTCTGCTCCGCGTCCTTGCCCAGCAGGCGCATGACATTCACGACCGAAAACAGCAGATCCCCCAGCTCCTCCTGCAGGGCCTCATCATCCCCGGCATCGATCTCCGTGCGCACTTCGGCCAGCTCCTCCTCCAGCTTGTCGAGCGCGCCCTTGGCATGCGGCCAGTCGAATCCCACGCGAGCGGCCCGTCGCTGCAGTTTCTCCGCCCGCATCAGCGCCGGCAGGGCGCGCGCCACCCCGTCCAACTCGCTGTGGTCGTCTGCGACACCACGCTGCTTGCGCTCCCGCGCCTTGGTGCTCTCCCAGGCATGGCGCAAGGCCTCGTCCGATGCATACTCGGCGTCGGAAAAGACATGGGGATGGCGCCGCAGCATCTTCTTGCAGATGCCCTCCGCCACCTGCTCGAAATCGAAGTGGCCCTCCTCGCGGGCAATCTGACTGTAGAAGACCACCTGAAACAGCAAATCCCCCAGTTCGTCCCGCAGCTCCCGCATATCGCCCCGCTGGATCGCGTCCGCCACCTCATAGGCCTCCTCCAGGGTGTAGGGGGCGATGGTGGCGTAGGTCTGACGCAGGTCCCAGGGGCATCCGGTTTCGGGATCCCGCAGGCGGGACATGATCTCGAGCAGTCTGTGCATAGACTCCATGCGGAGCGCCTCCCATGAAGGTTTTGATGCGTGAAGGATCAAGTGATACAGGAATCAAGGTAACAAATTGCCCCATCATCCACATCATCAGGGAGACACCCACCCGCATGCCCAGGCGTTGATCAAAGCTGTCACGGTGCGGCAAGCCGCACCCTACGGCTCGCATTGAACCGCTTTGGTGGGGCAGGGCCCCACCGCCTGTCTGCTTGAGTCAGCACCATCCCGGGCAGAGACCAATGGTGCGATTACCACCATGAATCCACGCTTGATGCCGAAGGCGCGAATTCAGACAATGACCGGCTTTCCCCCCCGACGACGCACCCCCATGGCCGACGACAAAATCCGCATCCACGGCGCACGCCAGAACAACCTGAAGAATCTCGACCTGGAGCTGCCCCTGGGGGAGCTGATCGTGATCACTGGTGTCTCCGGCTCCGGCAAGTCGTCGCTCGCCTTCGACACCGTCTACGCCGAGGGCCAGCGCCGCTATGTGGAGACCTTCTCGCCCTACGCCCGCCAGTTCCTCGACCGCATGGACCGGCCCCAGGTGGAGCGCATCGAGGGCATCCCGCCGAGCATCGCCATTGACCAGACCAACCCGGTGCGCACCTCCCGCTCCACCGTGGGCACCATGACCGAGCTCAACGACCACCTCAAGCTGCTGTTCGCCCGCGCCGCCCGACTCTACTGTCACGGCTGCGGCCGAGCAGTGGAGCGCGACACTCCGGACGGGATATTCAAACAGCTGTGCCGGGCCGTCGGCAGCAGTGCACCCCGTCTGGTCGTCACCTTCGCCATCGAGGTGCCGCACAACTTCAGCAACGACGAGATCCGGCAGGTACTGGCGCAACAGGGTTACACCCGCATCCACAGCGAGCAGGGCAGCCGCATCGAGGTGGTGCAGGACCGGGTGCGCCTCGACCGGGAGCAACCCGGCCGTCTGCTGGAGGCGCTGGAACTGGCCCTGGAGAAGGGCCACGGCCAGTGCGCGGTCTATCCGCTGGACGAGAATCGGGAGCCGGGCAAGCCGTGGAAGTTCTCCAGTGGCCTGCACTGCGCCGATTGCGACATCGACTACCGGGAGCCCCAGCCCAACGGTTTCTCCTTCAATTCGGCGCTGGGGGCCTGCGACAGCTGCCGTGGCTTCGGCCGCACCATCGGCATCGACTGGAACCTGGTCATCCCCGACCACACGCTCTCCCTCGGCGAGGGCGCCATCAAGCCCTTTCGCAGCGGCTACTCCATGGAGTGCCAGGAGGACCTGATGCGCTACGGGCGCAGGCGCGGCATGGATCTCGACAGCCCCTGGCGGGAGCTGGACGAGGCGACCAAACGCTGGGTCATCGAGGGCGACGGAGCCTGGGACGGCAGGACCTGGTACGGGGTTCAGGAGTATTTCGACTTTCTCGAGAGCAAGGCCTACAAGATGCACATCCGGATCATGCTCTCCAAATACCGCAGCTACGACGTCTGCCCCGAATGCCACGGCGCGCGGCTGAAGAACGAGGCGCTCGATTTTCGCCTTGGCAGCAAGGCCGAGGCCGACGCCGTGCTCGAACCCGACCGGCGTTTCCGCCACCAAGGCATCACCATGCCCGATGCCGTGTTCCGGCAACTGCCCGGCCTCAACATCCACGATCTGATGCAGCTGCCGCTGGAGCGGGCGCACCGTTTCTTCGCCGCCCTGTTCGGCAACAAGCGGCGGCGCGCCGATGAGTTCGACCTGCTGCTGGAGGAGATCCGCTCCAGGCTCAGCTACCTGCTCGACGTGGGTCTCGGCTACCTCACCCTGGATCGTCAGTCGCGCACCCTCTCCGGCGGCGAGGTGCAGCGCATCAACCTGACCACCGCCCTGGGCACCTCCCTGGTCAACACCCTGTTCGTGCTCGACGAACCGAGCATCGGCCTGCACCCGCGCGATATCGAGCGCATCACCGGCGTGCTGGCGCGCCTGCGCGACGCCGGCAACTCCCTGCTGGTGGTGGAGCACGATCCGCAGATCATGCTCGCCGCCAACCGCATTCTCGACATCGGTCCCGGCCCCGGCGAGCGCGGCGGCGAGGTGGTCTTCTACGGCACGCCGAAACAGCTGCTGCGCGACCGCCAGTCGCTCACGGGGCGATACCTCAAGGGCCAGTTGCAGGTTGCCGAATCCTACGCGCCGGACCTGCCCGACGAGGAGGACGGCTATCTCGAGATCCTCGGCGCCGCCGAGCACAACCTGAAAGGGATCGATGTGCGCATCCCGCTCAACCGGCTGGTGACCCTCACCGGCGTCTCCGGCTCGGGCAAGTCGACCCTGGTGCAGGATATCCTCTTCAACGCCCTCTCCAAGCTGAAGGGAGAGCCGGAGGAGATCCCGGGCGCACACCGGGCCATCAAGGGCCATCACCGGATCGACGGTGTGGTGATGCTCGATCAGGCGCCGATCGGAAAATCCTCGCGTTCCAATCCGGTCAGCTATGTGGGCGCCTGGGACGCGATCCGCAAGCAGTTCGCCGGCAGCCGCCTGGCCAAGGAGCGCGGTTATACGCCCGGCACCTTCAGCTTCAACGCCGGCAACGGCCGCTGCCCCGTCTGCAGCGGCTCCGGCTTCGAGCATGTGGAGATGCAGTTCCTCTCCGATGTCTACCTGCGCTGCCCCGAGTGCAACGGCAAACGCTACCGTAACGAGGTGCTCGAAGTGAGGGTGCGCGGCAAGTCGGTGGCCGACATTCTGGAGCTCACCGTCACCGAGGCGCTGGCCTTCTTCAAGGACCAGCGCGAGATCCACCAGGTGCTGGAACCGCTGCAGGCGGTAGGCCTGAGCTACCTGCGCCTGGGCCAGCCGGTGCCGACCCTTTCCGGCGGCGAGGCCCAGCGTCTCAAGCTGGCCGGCTATCTGGCCAATGCCGGCAAGAAGAAAAAGGCCGGGGACAAACTGCTGTTCCTGTTCGACGAGCCGACCACAGGCCTCCACTTCGCCGACATCGCAGTGTTGCTCAAGGCACTGCGCCGGCTGCTGCTGAAGGGCCACTCGCTGCTGGTGATCGAACACAACCTGGATGTCATCGCCGCCAGCGACTGGTTGATCGACCTGGGTCCGGAAGGGGGCGACGCCGGCGGCGAACTGGTCTGCGAGGGCACGCCGGAGGCGGTCAGCGCGCACACGAGCAGCCACACCGGCAAGGCGCTGCGCGACTACCGTGAAGCGCTGGACCAACTCGGCAAAAAATCCCCCTCTCCCCAACCCCCCCCCGCCAAGCGGGAGGGAGCTGATCGAAGCGCCCCCTCTCCCCTTGCGGGAGAGGGGAAATCAGCCAAAACGATCGACATCGTCCACGCCCGCGAGCACAACCTCAAGAACGTGACCCTGGCGATCCCGCGGGAGAAGTTCACCGTCATCACCGGCGTCTCCGGCTCGGGCAAATCGACCATCGCCTTCGATATCCTCTTCAACGAGGGCCAACGGCGCTATCTCGAATCGCTCAACGCCTATGCGCGCCAGTTCGTGCAGCCCGCCTCGCGCCCCGAGGTGGACGCGGTGTTCGGCATCCCGCCTACCGTTGCCATCGAGCAGCGCACCAGCCGCGGCGGCCACAAGAGCACCGTCGGCACCCTGACCGAGATCCACCATTTCCTGCGCCTGCTCTTCGTCAAGCTTGGCATCCAGTACTGTCCCGAGTGCCAGGTGCCCATCGAGCCCCGCTCGCGCGACGCCATCCTCGCCCACCTGATACAGGAGTATCGCGGCAGGAAGATCGGGCTGCTGGCGCCGCTGGTGGTCAACCGCAAGGGCATCTACAAGGAACTGGCGCAGTGGGCCAGCCGCAAGGGCTACCCGATCCTGCGCGTCGACGGCGAACCGCTGGCCACCGACCACTGGCCGCCACTCGACCGCTACCAGGAACACAACATCGACCTGCCCCTGGGCGAGCTGACGGTGAAACCGGAACAGGAGACCGAGCTGCGGGGGCTGCTGGATGCCGCGCTCGACCACGGCAAGGGCACGGTGCGCGTGGTGCTGATCAAGCGGGGCGGCGATTGGGGCGAGGAGCACCACTTCTCCACCCATCGCACCTGTCCCAGCTGCGGTACCGGTTTCGAGGAGCCCGATCCCCGCCTCTTCTCCTACAACTCCAGACATGGCTGGTGTCCGAGCTGCTACGGCACCGGCAGCGTGTTGCCCGGTTTCGACGCGGAGCAGAGCGGCGAGGAGGGCGAGTGGCTCGACGCCGAGGGTGAAGCGGAAATCTGTCCCAGCTGCGAGGGCGCCCGCCTCAAGGACGAGGCCCTGTCCGTCTACTTCCACGACTGGAACATCGCCGACTACGCCGCCGCCCCGGTGGAGGAGGCGATCGACATCTTCAAGGCCCTGGAACTCAACGCCCGCGAACAGGCCATCGGCCGCGACCTGGTGAGCGAGATCATCTCGCGCCTGGAATTTCTCAAACAGGTCGGCCTCGGCTATCTCACCCTCGATCGAGCCGCCCCCACCCTCTCCGGCGGCGAGGCCCAACGCATCCGCCTGGCCGCGCAGCTCGGCTCCAACCTGCGCGGTGTCTGCTACATCCTCGACGAGCCGACCATCGGTCTGCACCCGCGCGACAACAGCCTGCTGCTGAAAACCCTGAAAAAGCTCGAGGGCAAGGGCAACACCATCGTAGTGGTGGAGCACGACGAAGAGACCATCCGCAGCGCCGAGCACGTGATCGACATCGGCCCCGGCGCCGGGGTGCGCGGCGGGCGCGTGATTCACACCGGCACGGTGAAGCAGCTGGAGAAGAACAGAGCGTCATTGACCGGACAATTCCTCGCCAACCCCCTACGGCATCCGCTGTACGAACCACGTCCGACGGAGCCTGAAAAGGTGCTGCGGATCAGGGGGGCCGCGCTGAACAATCTCAAGCGGATCGACATCGATATTCCACTACAGCGTCTGATCTGCATCAGCGGCGTCTCTGGCTCAGGCAAGTCGACCCTGGTGCGCGAGGTGATGGTCAAGAGTCTGAAACACCTGCTCGCTCGGGGCAGCAAAAGGGGGCGTGTCGCCAACGATCACTATCATGGATGCGATAAGCTCGACGGCTGGCAGTCGATTCAGCGGGTGCTGGAAGTGGATCAGACCCCCATTGGCAAGACCCCGCGCTCCTGCCCTTCCACCTACGTCGGCTTCTGGGACGAGATCCGCAAGCTCTACGCCCAGACCGAGGACGCCCGCATCCACGGCTGGAACGCCAGCCGCTTCTCCTTCAACACCAAGGGCGGCCGTTGCGAGACCTGCCAGGGCCAGGGCATGACCCGGGTGGAGATGAGCTTCCTGCCCGATGTGAAGACGCTCTGCGAAGCGTGCAACGGCGCCCGCTTCAACCCGGAAACCCTGGCGGTTCACTACCGCGGCAAGTCGATCGGCGACCTGCTCGCCATGAGCGTCGATGAAGCGGCGGCGTTCTTCAAACACCACCCCAACGTGCACCACGCCCTGCTACTGCTGCAAGACGTCGGTCTCGGCTATCTCACCCTCGGCCAACAGAGCCCCACCCTCTCCGGCGGCGAGGCACAACGCATCAAGCTGGTCACCGAACTGGCCAAAGCCAAACCCAGCGCACGCACCTTTACGCCGACGCTCTACGTGCTCGACGAGCCCACCGTCGGCCTGCATATGGCCGATGTGGAGAAGCTCATCCGCGTACTGCACCGGCTGGTCGACGCCGGCCACTCCGCGGTGGTGATCGAGCACAACCTGGATGTGATCGCCGAGGCCGACTGGTGTATCGACATGGGACCCGAAGGGGGTGAGTCCGGAGGAGAGGTGGTCGTCTCGGGCACACCTGAGTGGTTGATCAAGGCTTGGAGACGATCGGAGACAGGAAAAGCATTGCGGAAATTTTTGAGGTAAGCGGCGCTCAAGTCACTACCACCTTTTTCTCGAGGTCTCAGTCATTTTCCACTTACGGTTTGATGACAAACACCCGGCCCGGCGAACAACGCCTCGACAGCCTGAATAGAGAACCTGCCTTGATACAATGAATTTGGTTCAGGGCCTCGTAGCCAGGTCGCAACTTATAGTTTGTGCGACATGGTTGACGCATGGATGCATAGCCGACCCTGCAAACAGACCACTTGAGATCGTGACTCCTGCGGCGCCTTGGTACGATCCTTTCCCAACCCCGGCAAAGGTCAGATCATAAATCCATCTATAGTTACCAATTGCTATATATCAAATTGATGATGTCGTGAAATGGGTAATCGGGTCACCTTGGAGCATCATGACTTCTTTCTTTCATACCAATCATTATTATGCAATCGATCATTTACCCCTGAGCGCGCAATGTGCCGCTCATCTCTTTTGAAGTACATTCTGCAGATGTCATGCACAAAGGCGAACGATTTAACGGCATCTCACACTTGATTGGCGCCGCTTTCGCTTTGTCCGGAGCTGCTGTACTCGTCACTGTTGCGGCGTTGGATGTCGATATCCGCAAGATCATCTGTTATAGCGTTTAGGGATTCACACTCTTCCTGCTTTATCACATTTCGACTCTCTAATCACCGCCAAGCCGGTTCTGCCAAACATGTATTTCAAATACTGGACCAGCAAGCCATCTATCTTGTAAATGCGGGCACATATACACCATTCACGATAGTGGTGTTTAAGGATGCTGAAGGGTGGCGGATGTTTGGCGCAATCTGGAGTCTTGCGATTTTCGGTATCATTCTGGATGCGATACCGGCAAATAAGACAAGAATTATCCCCATGTTTCATCTACCTTATTATGGGATGGCTTTGTCTCTTCGCCTTGAATTCGCTGATTGTATCGCTTCCATCCGCTGGCTTTCGATGGCTACTTACAGATGGAATTTTCTATACTTTGGGCATCGTTTTTTCATTTTGGACGGTGGTACCCGTGGTGCCACGGGATTTGGCGCCTTTTTATACTCGCAGGCAGCGTTTGCCACTACTTCACGATTCCTCTCTTCCTTTAAAAAAACGCTGAGGTCTTTCATGAAATCAACATCGGATACGCTTGACTGAATTGACTGCGCATCCCCTACGCTTAGACCAGCAGGCTGCCGTTGTTCTGATCATTATTCCAGCAGGGCAAGATCACGCAGCCGGATAAGTATTGACCCATCGTCTTCATAGTCATTCTTTTCTATGAGGGATCTCACCGCCCGCTCGACAACGGACCGATGCCGAGCAAGAAACTTCATAGGATCCTCATCGGAGGCGCCGAACCTGTCTAGTAACGTCTTATGCGAGATCCGGCAAAGCACACGTTGCTTGTTAACCTGTACCGCAATCGTTGCGTGTTTCGTATCACCATTCCAACTTTCAAGTCTGGGGAAAATAATACCGGCATCCTGCCTTGAAGTTGGGTTATATCGACTTTCTGCCATTTTTCTACCTCAGGCTTTAGTTTCTTTCGCACAACTCAGTATGGTTCCAGATATTCACACAGCGTTCCATTCACTGTGCTTTCCAAGCAGACATGTGAGCCATCAAACATGATCAACCATTCAAAAAAGCAAACTGAGCCTTTTGTCTGGACGTAGTTGCATTCTTAGCGACCAGACAACACGGCGCATTGACCAGTCACAGATATCCTTTCAAGTATAGAGGAAATAGAGATCACCCGTTGATTTATTTTCACCCGCGAGAATTAAGAGAGCTATTTACATGGGTTTCATATAAACTACACAGTGCGTTCTTAGCCATATCCGATCTTCTCCCAGAGCTTCCTCCGTCAGTCATCGGTATTTCTTCTCATTACGTGGCCCCTTGATAAGGCACGCGCCAATGAAACGCAAAGCACTTTTCCAACTGCGGTGATCGCTCATGAACGATATCAAAAAGCCTCAAACCATATTCTTTCATCATATTGCCCCTATGTTCTTTCTGTCAGTCATAGCCTGCAATGCAGCTGCCACCGAAAATCCTGTCGAAGTACCTCCGCATGCAACCGCCCTTAAATATGGGTACGGATGGACCTGCGATCTAGGTTATCGGAAGGCTGACAATAGTTGCGTTGTCATCAAGTTACCCACGAATGCTTACCTGACCGATAAGCCCTACGGACAAGGCTGGGAATGCAAATGGGGTTACCGAGAGCATGACAAAAGATGCGTTGCCATAAAAGTGCCTGAGAATGGTTATCTCACAGACTCCTTATTCGGTATCGGATGGGAATGCGACAGAGGATACCAGGCAGTCGGCTTGGACTGTGTTGCAATAGCGGTACCCCTCAATGGCTATCTTATTAACTCCACACATGGACCGGGCTGGAAATGTGATCGCGGATTTCGGCCCATTGAGAACAATTGCGTCGCCATCAAGGTACCCACTAACGGATATTTGACAGACTCTTCGTTCGGCTCAGGCTGGGAGTGTGGACGAGGCTTTTACGCATCGAACTCTCAATGTCTCGCAGTACAACTCCCTCAGAACGCTCATCTTGATTATTCCGGCGCGAACTGGGCATGTAACCGCCCATACCAAAAGAAGCGCGATAAATGCATCCTGCCCTGACGCGATTAAACAACATCAAATCCACATTCACCCTGAACAGACTTAATATTTTCACTAAAGCTACTTATAAATATTCAGAGAACCAGTGATCTGTTGCCACCCTCTCTATCGCTCAATGCAAATAGCAGAACACTCATATGAAGATACTATTGCTCAGAATCTCAGATGCAACCACACAAACGGACATGAGGAATTTTGTTAATAGAGTCCTCAAAAACTGGCTTAGACTTCCATTCTCTTCACAGGCAACAATCGTCAGCTGCCGCATTGTTTCCGTCACCAATAGCCTGGGCGTTACTCAACGCCATGGCCTGATTAATGTAACGCCTGATGACGCAGCACAGAAAATAATCCACAAACTCAATGGCGAGTACCTTAAAGGAAAGCGCGTTGGAGTGATAATGTTTCAAGGCGACCTTAAAGACTTATCCTTCAGTTTAATATGACCCCTTGGAATATCTTTTTACCGTAGCTCAGGTCATTCACTGGAGCGATTCAAGCATTCCGACCAGTCTACGGAACGGAATCACGCGTACAGACTTCGCAAACATAGATATTCTTCACTTAGACTCCTAGTCAGCGCAGGCACCGTACCCCCCAATCCCTCAAGCGCCTCTCTTTCGTTGCACCGGAAAACCAGACCATTGAGATTCAGTGGTATTTACAATAAAGCAAATGACAGAGGGGCCAGAAGCCCCCCATACTGTCATTACCTAGCCAATACTCGGGCACTGGCTTCAGCTGAACCGCCCTTGGGTGTCATCCAAAAAGGAACGAAGCGCGATGTTTAGCGCATGTAACGGCTATACCGATCGCCAAATGCGCGGATCAATTCCTTCTCTTCATGGCAGATGCCGATCAGGATGCGGCCCGACATTCCGATCGCACACAGCAGATACCTCATTGTCATCTCTCATGCAGACCAGATGTCGATGAATGCGCAGGTCAAAATGGGGTGACGCATAACCTTGTAAAGCGAGTTCAGCTTGAACGTCAGCCGAGTATATTCACACCCCCTGAAGAACCACCACACCTGATGCAGACCGAATGGATCGAAATGGTTGATCAGCAAGGTCGAGTAGAGCACCAACAGCCAGCCGAAGAGAACAATCCCGAGCAGGCCACACTAGAGCAAGCCATCATCCGCCTGGCAGACGACGCCCGGCATAGGCTGCCAACCCAGTCAAAGTCCGTAGGTGACAGCCGCCGTCGACAGCGACTACTATGTCGAACTACTGATGCCGTATCTGAAACACAGCATCAACCCAGCGGGGCTGGTCTGCGACGAAACGCTCATCCGTTTTCATTTCACCGACACCCAACAGTTTGCCGACTGGTGGTTCACGGTCAAGCAGGGCATCATCGATGCCGTGCGAAAGGGATCCGGATAAGGAGGTGGCTGTCAACTTCACCACCTCGGTGAAGATAATGGTCGAGTTGTGGATGAGGGACACCAGTTATCGCAAGACGATCGCCAGCAATACCCTCAAGGCAGTCGGCCCAAGCCGTTGATCAACGACATCAACGGCCGGATGGAGTGCAGCATCTTCTCGGGGGCTGCACCACCACCGAGATCTAGACCGACAGGTCGATCTTTTCCTGACTGGAACCTCTCGTATAATTCCGTATGCGCCGTGCCGACCCGCTTTGCCGGTAACGGGCACTCATCCTAGGCGGGGGGCGCTTCGGTTCAGACAAAGCAAGCAAAAGAGTGAATCGGATCACAGATCATGACATCACGGCCACCTGTGCAAGGATCGGTCACTCACTCTGCCTGCAGCTGCACTTGCTCAGCACCAAGCCGAATGTGTAGCCTGGATGGAGCACAGCGAAATCCAGGAGTTATCTGGTTCGCGAATCGCGGATTCCACTTGGTTGCATCCGAGCTGCCTGTTTTAAATATTATGCTCCGATTGGGTAAATCTCCATGAAAACACACCTCATATTGATCCTTTTTGTTGGCTTGATCCTGACAGGGTGCGTCTCGTCCAGGAAGTATGACGCGACAGTCCAGGAGCTCTCTGATACCCGCCAATCGCTTGCCGAAGCCAACACCCAAATCGAGGGCGCCCATCAGGAGATCACACAATCCAACCGGAAGCTGATGGAACTTCGCCACCAGCTCGACCTGGCCAGCGAGGAGCTGTTCGATCTACACGTCAAGCGTCAGGATCTGCAACAGGAGCTGAAGGAGTCCAATCTGCAGATCGAACTGCTCAGGGACCTGGAGGAAGAGCGGAAAAAACGCAACGAGATCTACGCCCAGTTCGTCTCCCGTCTGCAGGAGATGATCGACGCCGGCGAGCTGAGCGTCACCATCAAAAACGGGCGAATCGTGATCGAACTGCCCGACAAGATCCTGTTCGACAGCGGCCGCGCACAACTCAACGCAGCCGGCAGACAGGCGCTGACCCAGGTAGCGGACATCCTCACCCAGTTCCATGACCGGCGTTTTCAGGTGGAGGGACATACCGACGACAAGCCGATCAAGAGCCTTGTCTATCCCAGTAACTGGGAACTCTCCGCGGCGCGTGCGCTGGCCGTCGTGCACCTTCTGGTCGAGACGGGGATGAATCCCGAGAACATCTCCGCAGCCGGCTTTGGCGAGTTCCAGCCGAAAGCTGACAATACAACGCCAGAAGGTCGCCAGCTCAACCGTCGCATCGAGATTGTAATGCTACCGAATCTGGACATTCTCTCCGACGAGATACCCAAAGTCGTCGACTAGGGCGTCCCGCAACCGCGCCGCTCAAGCACGCGATTCGCAACCCGGCAATTCGTAAGCCGGGAGGATCGCAATGCGGCCTGCCTTACCCTGATTGCCTCGCGGCGGCAGGCATACAAGGGCGCACCAAAGCGTCCCGCATCGATGCACTTATGAGACCTCATACGGGCCTTGGCTCAACGCCGACCTCTACAGTCGCTGATTACGGCAATACCGCATAGAATGTGGTAAAAATTCCGAGGTATCGCCGTCGCCACGTTGATACCTGACAGCTGATCGATCTACTTAACACTACCGATTCGGACTATGCCTGATCCCTATTCAAGAATATTCCTGCTCAGCCACATGCGGGCCTATACCAGTCTGGCGGGACATATTCTGGGCTCTAATCCCGCCATCAACGGTTATTATGAAATGCATCTTGGCTATGAGGATGCCTTCGCTCTGGAGCGACAGCTCGCCGCCTACCGTGAGCACGATATCATCAAGGAACAGAGCCGGTTCCTGTTCGACAAGCTGCTCCACAATGACTACCGGTTGATGCCCGAGCGACTGGGCGCAGTCCCGATCACAATCATGGTTGCGTTGCGGGAACCGGCATCGACACTGCGAAGTATCGTCCACCTGTTTTCGCAAAAGCGGTCCGGCGCCAGCTACGCCTCACCTGAATCGGCAACCCGCTACTATGTGGACAGACTGGAGTGGTTGGCCCGATTTTGCCGCACATCCGGCCACGACTACCACTACTTCGACGCCGAGCTTTTCATCAGCTCCCCGGAGAGGCTGCTCTCCACCATGACCGGTTGGCTGGACCTGGCGGAACCGCTGAGCGAACGTTATCAATTATTCAGTCAGACTGGTCAGGTTCGGAAAGGAGACTCCTCGCCGTTCATTCACAGTGGCAAGATCGACCCAGCGAGAGCCGATCATTCCCAGATAGGAATTCCGCCTCAGTTATTGAACAGGGCCCGGGAGACCTACCAGGCCTGCAGACAGCAAATGATCGAACATGCTGTTGACGCAGTGACTTTGTGAGCAACCGCGTTCGGCATCAATCGAACAGGCGGTCCCAGGCATCGCGCACCGCCCGATATTCAGTCAATGCAGCGATGATCTGGCGTTTGCGTTGCTCACGGTGCACGGCAGACTGGATTTGCCGCCAGGCCGGCGACTGCTCGCCGAAATTGCGTTGGATGTTGTCGACAAACGTTTTGATACGCGCCATGGCGTCGGCCAGCCCCGGATGATCCAGCCACCAGTGACCCTGCTCGAACAACAGGTTGCTGAAACGGAGGATCTTGTCCTGGATGGCTTGATGCTTCTTCCGATACATCTCCAGCAATTCAGCTTCTTTCTGCCGTAAAACCTCGACCACTACCGCTTCTGGAAACGGCTGTTTGACATCCGACCTCCACACCAGGGCTTCCGAGGTAAACAGCATCAAGTCGCCGAAGAACTGGCGCTCGAACTCGTCCGACAGATCGATAATCGCCCCGTCAACCTCCTGCGCCAGCTCCACACCCGGACGAAAATCGCCGCTCAAACCGGCACCGGATGTACGCCGATGCAGATGCGGCATGTTGATGGAGGCGAATCGTTCGCCGATCTCAGCGGCGATAAGACGGCCCGCGGTCGGCCCCGACATGCGCAACCGCAGATGACCAAAGGGAACGATGTATTTGAGCCCTGCGTAGTTGACGATGTAATTGCCGGGGTAGACCGTGCGTGCCGGTGACAGCGCCGTGTAGCCGTCCTGGTAGTGGAAATAGGTCTTACGCGTCAGATGTTCACCGAAGAAAAAGGCACTCAGGCGCCGGCTGACATCCTGCAGACAGTCGGCATGGTCATGTGCGCCCGTGAGGCGGCACCGGTAGGGATAGGTCTGCTCCCGCTTTTCGAAGCCGAACAGATCGGCCATGTCGTGATACGCCGCCTCGCCTGCCGTCTGATCAGGCACAGCATGAAAACGACAGACTTCATCGCTCCCTGCTTGCGCCAGAGAGGCGAAGAATGCGCTCATATCGTCGAGAAAATTGGCGGTCATCACCGAAGGCGATACCGGCGGATCACCGACCAGTTTACCTGTCAGCATCAGGGTGTCCGTATTGCGGAAGATCTTGTCGGCGGTATGAAAATAGTTCAACGCATAGACCGCCTGCTCGCCATCCGCAGTCTGCCGGTTGACACAGAAGATCTGGTCACTGTCGACCATGTAGTACAAGGTGTTGTCCCTGTCCTCCGTCAACTGCAGACATTTCAGGTAACTGAGATTGCGATTCGCCGCCTGCCCTTTCAGATAGAACCGCTCTTTCGGCAGCCTGGTCAGGATGCTGCCCAACCGGCTACGCTGTGGATCCGGCAGCGCGTGCAGCATGTCGTACTGCTCCGACTGACCGAAATGAAAAACCTGCAGGCCTTTGCCACGGTAGGTTTCGACCAACTCCATATGGCATTCGACGTTCGCCGGGTCTCGACTGTCTTCGGCGACGATGACTTTGATGCGCTGATAGATACCTGATCGAGTGCCACCATAACCGAATGTCCGGCAAAGTTGGCAGATGCTTTCAAGACAGCTTTGCAGGTGGGCAGGACGGTCCGCAACGGGAATGCTGAGTATGAAGTGATGTCGATCGTCCCCCCGCTGCGAAATCAATGTCTCCTGCTCGCGAAACAGCGACTGGTAGCAATCGAGCAGGTCATCAAATGGAGTCTCATCGCACCATAGGGCTTTCTCGATCAGCGGGTAGCACTGCTCGTACAGTTCAATCACGTCGTCTGGCGACGCGCTCTGCAAAGACGCCTCGATGGCGCCCAGCGCAGGGATACGCTGACGATAACGGGCGATACACTCTCGCAGGCGTGTGCTATTGACTTCCATCCCGTATGTTTAACGTCGCGATGAATAGTTCGGGTAGGCATCCCGATCGATCGGTATCTCGATCAGGTTGACAGCCTGACCGAAATCCAGGTCGCCCAGTTGATCCTCCAGCTCCCGCCCCCCGTCCACACACACGTAGCGAATGCCGAAGGATTGCGCCAGTGCGGCATAATCGGGATTGATGAAATCGCAATCGATGAAGCGGTCGTGATAGTGCTGGTGCTGGTTTTTGCGTATCAACCCCATGGTGTCGTTGTTGAACAGGACGATATTCAGGGGAATCCCGTAATTGACCGCCGTCATGACCTCCATGGCGCACATCTGAAAGCCGCCATCGCCGATCATTGCGAAAATCGGCCGGTCTATCTCGCAGGCGGCGCCGATGGCGGCCGGCACCGCATGTCCGAGGGACGAGATACCGGTATTGGGATAGTAGCGGTCGTTTGCGGAAACACGATAAAAATTCTGCGCAAAGACGATATTGTCGTCGTACATGACCAGGCCTTCGGGAAAACGGTTTTCCAGCCATGCGTAGAAGGCCTTTACCTGATCGAACTGCCGGTTGAAGATGGTCTCACCCGCATTATCGATTTCCCGTTGCGCGGTTTCTTTGAAAGCGGCGACGTCCACCGGCGCCTTCGGCGCAACCCCTCCATCCACGACGGCATTCTCCAGCGCCTGCAGATAGGCGGCAAGATCCGCCTGCACCACCTGATCGGCCCGGTATACCTTTTCCAGCTGCTGGGGATTGTTGTCGACCTGAATGATTTTCTTGCCTTCCAGCAGTCTTTTGTCCCAGACATAACTGGTGCGTTCATTGAAACCGGCGCCCAGCATCATCACCAGGTCCGCCTCCTGTTCCAGATAGCGCACGGCGTAACCACCGGAGGTCACACCGAGGCTGCCGAGGGACATGGCCGAGCGTTCGTCCATCGCGCCCTTGGCCTTGAGGCTGCTGGTGACCGGAATGTTCAACAGTTCGCTGATGCGCATCAAATGGGACTGGGCACCGGCAAGAATGCAGCCATACCCGGCAATAATCAGCGGCCGTTGCGCCTGGCGCAGCAAGCTCAGGCTCTGATCGATGTATTGCTCCGGTATGAGCGATACAGCGTACGGACGATAAATAGCCACCTGCTCCAGCAAATCCTCATCCACCAGCTCTTTCTGGACGTTGTACGGAATACTGAGCACCACCGGTCCCGGACTGCCGCAAAGCAGGTGTTTCGCCGCCTGATTCAACACGCTGGCCAGATAGTCGGTGCGCTCGATCAGCTTATGGTAACGGGTGATGCCGGTAAACAGAGCGACTTGATCGACGCTGCCGCCCTCGCCGGAACTCTCCTGCAGCCCGCCCTTGCCGAAGAGGTGAGTGGGCGCTTCACCGGTAATTGCAATCACCGGCAGATTGTCACTGTAGGCGCTGGCGATACCGGTCACCAGGTTGGTGGCGCCGGGCCCTGCCGTGGTGATGCAGGCGCCGACCTCGCCGGTCGCCCTGGCGTAGCCTCCGGCCATGAAGGCGGCGGCCTGTTCGTGTTTTACGAGGATGGATCGAATTGGTGAGTCATAGAGACCGTCATACACCGGGAGGATATGCGAACCGGGGATCCCGAAGATACATTTGACTCCGAGTTTTTCCAGGAACTGAACGAGGACTTGGCTGACTGGAATTTTCATGGCTCTACTGCAGCACATCTTTTATGTCGTGAGACCGAAGAATATCGGTATTGTCCCGCAAATGGAACTCTCGGGGTATCATAGTGCGCCAGGCAAAAGGGTGTTCAGGTCAAAGAATGAAGATTCACACAATCAAGGCGGTGCTGCTGGATTATGGCGGCGTCATCGCAGACGAAGGATTCCAAAATACGCTCAGAGCAATCTCCCGGGAGCAGGGCCTCGACGGCGATGCAACGCTGCAGGTCGCCAAGCATGTCGTCTATGACTCAGGTTTCATACTTGGAACGGGCACAGAGCAGGCCTTCTGGGCGTCTATGCGTGAGGGCGCAGGACTGACAGGCAGTGACGCCGAATTGAGCCAACGGGTGCTCGAAGGATTTACTCTTCGACAGTGGATGCTCGACTGGGTGCAGCTGCTGCATGAAAAGGGTTATTTGACCGCCATTCTCAGCGACCAGTCTTACTGGCTCGACTGGCTCGACCAGAGAGACCATTTCTTTCACCACTTCGACCATGTCTTCAACAGCTATCATCTGGGCAAGGGAAAACGTGACCCCAGCCTGTTTTACGACATTGCCCAACGCCTGGGATTGTCACCGGATGAAATTCTGTTTGTGGATGACATGCAGAGTAACGTCACCCGCGCGCAATCGGCTGGATGGCGGACCATTCGCTATCTGGACAGAACGGACTTCGAGAAACAGATCGAACAGCTGTTTCCAGCGGAGATCATGCAATGACCGGGCAGGCGAGCGAAATCCTCGACCACAGCCGCTTCGAACTGACTCACCACTCTCTTGCGCAGAATCCAACCCGATCGTTACCGCAGGTGTCCGCCGATCGACAGCGACAGACTCAGGCTCTCTCTCCCGTCATCGATTTGCTTGTATCGCGAACATTTCGCAGAAGTACTTTTTCCGTGCTGTGCTGGATCTTCACCGCCCTCGTCACACCGGCGAGCGGAGGCTGGCTGGAAGCTGTCGAGCCGAGCCGTCCCGCACCCGGTCTGAATCTCAAGGACTTGCATGGCATCGACAACGATCTGAGCCAACTCAAAGGAAAGACGGTACTGGTTAACTTTTGGACGACCTGGTGCCCCCCGTGCATCGAGGAGATGCCGTCACTGATCCGGTTGCAAAGAGAGATGGGGCAGAGCGATTTTGTCGTTTTGGCAGTAAATGTTCAGGAGAAAAGACAACAGGTCGAAAGCATCGCAAGACGTCTAAAACTGACATTTCCGGTACTCCTCGACCCGGACCGCTCAGCAGGCAATACCTGGGCGGTGAAGGTCTTTCCCAGCAGCTTCATCGTGGATGCAGCGGGGGAGTTGCGCTACAGGGCGATTGGTCCCGTCGAGTGGGACAGCGCAGAGGCCAGTTCGATACTTCTTGAAGTCATCGGCAGGTGAGCACCTGACCAACCGGCCATACCTTCCCAGGCGCCCGTAAGGCATATGGGCCGGATAGTTGCTTCTGATCCATGGCGCTTTCCAACCCCTTCGAATTGTCGTTCAGGCCGCCTTTGACATGTCATGGGCGTGCCCGATCAGTTTTTAACATTTGTGCCCATTCGAGCGATTTCGCAAAGCTTTTCCTCCTGCATTTACGCAGAAATATTCCTTCACTTAATTATTCCTTAATTTTTCTCTGCTAATCATTTGGATTAAGTGCCCAATAAAAATGACTTTGATAACCGGTATTGGAACAAGAAAAATTGAAATAGCAAATCCGGTTCAAGAACATACCGACTAAAACAAAACCAACTCCTCGGACAGCAGCATCGATTCCCTTGGCGCCAGGAAGGCTAGCAGTTTGCTATCGCGACATCTGTCGCCCTTCAACGAAAACTTATAACAGCCTTGAGGTGTCCTGATATGAAGTGCCTTCAATTCCCACCCAAAACGACCCATCGCTTTAATGCACTTGCGATCATATGCACCTTCATACTGACGTTCGTTGCCGGCAGTGTCTGGGCGGACCGCGACGGTGTCGAATCCACACGCAGTGGTTCCAGTCCGGCACTACGGCCGAAAAACAGCTTCAACATCATGATGAATTATGAACTGGGCATGCACTGTACCGGTTTCGAATTTGCCTACTGTTGCGTCCTTCCACCCTACAACTCGATCCTGGCCCAGGTGGTGAAGACACAGCAGAGGAGTGAGGGGCAGACGGCATTCGCCCGTCTCCTGGAGGGCGACCCGATCGAGGGTCTCGATGCCCTGGGTCGCCAAACCGTGCTGCGTGACCCGGATCTGGATCGGAACGGAGAGTTCCAGAAATATGTCATCGAGTACTGGCACGATGCCCAGCCCCGCGAAACCCGCCCGCAGGTGGTGCCGCAGACATCCACCCTGATCAGCGCCACAGAGGGTAACTCCCTCTTGATGTGGAATACCCTGGCCGACTCCGCAGCGGTGAATCCGGATGGCTCCCTGGTGATTTCAGGCAAGGACGGTAATCCGACCTGGAACGGCGTCACCGGCGCCATGCTGGGTGACGGAGATTTCAACGACCCGACCGACGATTACTGGAATGCGGTGTGGAATCACCTCTACATCTATCAGGATCTCGAGGGTTCCAATCCCAACAACACCAGCGCCGAAAGCGACAAGATCCGACTCGGTGTGACCGGCCAAGTCGAGTACCCCGTCGATTGCGGCGCCGGCCTGCACCCCATGGGACCGGTGACCCATCCCGATGGACTGCCAAGCAACCCGGCGGTGCCCAACGACTGCGGCGGGGCCTCCAACGGCAACGTGCTGACCTTCTCGGGCGAACACGGCACGGTCGTCTACACCCAGATGAAAGTGCTGGAGAACCTGCCCATCACCCTCACCTCCCCCCGCATCTGGGAGGCCCTGGGACTTCCCCTGACCCCGTTCGAGGACTCCATCAGCTTCTTTGCCGACCCCGGCGCCATGTTCGAGGATTCGGTACGTCCCTTCGTCGCGATGCGGGCCAAGCTGCGTCACTATGACCCCACTCAGCCCGGCGGCATGGGTGAACCGGTGCTGCAGAACGGCGTGCCGGTGGAGGGATTCGGCACCGCCCCGATCGATATCCCCAACTGCGAGCGCTGCCACTCCGAAGTGGACACCACCAACTCGCCCCACAAGAGCGGCGACGAGGTCTGGGCAAAGGTTCAGCAGGAGTACAACTTCTGGATGAGCTACTACGATATCGGCCCCGGCGACTCCGACTGGTATCCGCGACTCAAGAGCGCGGCCATCAGTATTCTCGGCCTGCATGACAAGAATCACGGTACGGGCTTCCTGGACAACTACCCCGCCTGCTCCACCCCTGAAGAGTGCGACGCCTATGCAGCCGATCTGGCGGCGGAAAACGGCCGCCCCGTATTCGCTCAGAGCACTCGCATCGGCAACACCACCGTGCTCTGCCAGCGCTGTCATGCGGACAATGTCATCGCCCAGGTCAAATCGGCCTCGTTCACTGATGACAATGGCACCGACAAGGTGATTCTGCCCATGTCGGAGGCGATTCATCAGACCCATCGCGGTGTCGGCGAAGGCGGCCCGATCGCTTTCAGTGACAGCCTCGGCCGTTTCGGCGGCTGCCAGGGCTGCCATCCCGCCCACCGTTCCAACGGCGACATGGCGGGCTACCCGATCACCGATACCGGCGACAACTTCTATGCCGATACGGACAACCGCCTGGGAGCGGGCGGTTGTTTCGTCGGCCGCGACGTCCACTCCAATCCGTTCAAGGATATCGATGGGGCGGGTACGCCGGAGCATCTGACCGCCATCGGCGAATGGCTGCGGGACAACGTCTCCCGCAACCAGGCCGACCTTGCCGGCAGCGCCCGCGACAACCGCGGTATCTGGTGCACCAACTGCCACAATCAGTTGAGCCAGGAGATCTGGAAGCGGGAGAACATGGAGAGCCTGATCGCCGACGTGCCCGGTCCGGGAGCGAGCAACATCCGTGGCCTGGCTTCACTCGACGCTATCGCCAATGCCGTGGACAGCAATCTCCAACAGGTCCTGAACTGGCTCGACCCCAGGGATCCCAATGTCTTTCCGGCAGACGGCGCGATTCGCACCGCGGAAGAGACCATGGCCATCTGGCGGCGTGATCCCGGACTCTGCGCCTACCTAGGCGGCAGCACCGACCCGGCCATCGACGCCAAGCTGGCCACCATCGAAGTGGCGGGTGACGCCAGCGCCTGCACCACCGGTGCGGCGGCCCCCGGCCCCGACTGCAATGGCGACGGCAACGCCGATTTTCAGATCTGCGGCAGCTTCGACGGTGACAATGACTTCAGCGTCAACATCCTCGATCTCTGCACCACCGACGATTGCGTGGCGGCCGCCCAGCAGACGTTGAGCGGCTCGATGGCGGCGGCGGTCCCCTTCTCCGCGGCCACCGACGGACGCGACCACTGGCTCGCCGCCGGCGAACCCCACTGCGCCGACTGCCACACCGCGCCCTATACGGAACCGAGCGGCCACCAGCCCGGCAACAACCATTCGCCCTTCAACTATCCGCGCAAGGCCGGGCTAATGCGTTACTCCCGCGGCCACCGGGACATCACCTGCCAGGGGTGTCATGAGTCGATCCACGGCCTCTATCCGGTCGCACCGCATCTCGAGCAGGGCCCCGGCAACGCCGGCGTGGATGCCACCACCTATGCCCAGGCGGCCTACCTCAACAGCGACGACAGTCACGGGCCGCTGAAGTGTGGTTCCTGCCATATGTACGAAACCCTGACCAGCAATCCCGACGCCCAGATACCCGAGCGGGTCTGCGCACCCGGCGAGGATGGCGGCAATTGTGACAAGGGTGATGGTCTGCGCTTCGACGGCACGCCGATCGCGAACAATTTCGACGCGGCCGTCAGCTGGGCCCACACCTTTACCGACAACCACGACCCGCGTGACGACTTCTGCCTCAACTGCCATGAAAACGAGAATGACGAAGTCAGTCCGCGGGAGGACGAATGGCTGGAGCATGCCATGAAGGGCCGGGTCTCGCGCAAGACCATGGACCAGGTGGAGATCCTCACCGCGGGCGCCGTCTTCGGCTCCACCGATCCGCGCAACACCGTCTGTCGCGGTTGTCATAGTGACGAGTGGAACAATGTGGCCTGCAGCGGCTCCGACGGCAGGGAGTGGAAACTCCATCTGGCGGAAGGGCGCGTGGCGGAGAGCGTTTGGGAGGATGTCTCCATGCTGCGTACCGGCACGACCTGCGGCTGGTAAGCGAGACGACGACACCCGCCCGCCACCTGGCGGACATCAATAGCCAATAACGGGAAGGGAGGGGAGCATAGCGCTCCCCCTTCCCCTGACTTGAATATCCCTGGCTCTATTTCAAGGCAGACCCGAATCACCAGACACCCGGGTCGAATGAGAGCGTCGGAGGCGGAATGAAAACATTGACCACACTGATTGTCGGCTCTCTTCTGGCCATGGCCGCATGGGCCGACTCGAGTCAGCAAAGCGCGCCATCAGATCTCACTACACTGGCAAGCGTCGGGGATCGCCAGATCAGCTTCCCGCAGCTCAATACACAACTCAACAGCACTGCCGTCGTGGGTCTGTCGACGCCTGCGCTGGGCACGCCCGAACGCCGCACAGCCCTGTTGACGCTGCTGGACAAGGCAATCAGCGCGAACCTGCTCTATCTGGATGCCATCGACAGAGGCGTAGCCGAGAATCCGGAATTCAAGCAGGAGATGCAGACCTTCACCAATGGGATGCTGGCCGGGCTCTATCGCAAACACTATCTGCGGTCAGACAGCGGCGTCAGCGAGCAGGAGATCGAGGAGTATGTGCGAAAGCACTTCGCGAAGGCATTCGAAGTGGACGAGAAGATGCGCCCCTTGATCGAGGCGAAGATTCGACAGGATAAATACCTGGCCCGCAAGCGCGGCCTGCGCGAGCACCTTCGTGCCGGCGCGAAGGTGCGCATTCACAGACAACAACTCGATATCGACGAAGACGACCTGCGCCAGGATGATACCGTGGTCGCCGAATACGCCGGTGTCGCCATGACCTGGGGCGAGACTCGGAAATATCTCTCGACCCTGAACAATTCGATCGACATCGAAAAGCGCCTGCAGACCCTGAACGATCTGATAGACACCCGGCTGCTGGCACGCAAGGGGCGTGAAGCCGGAATGGACCAGGATCCCGCCTTTGAGTCCGCGCTGGAGGAGTTCCGCATGACACGCATCGTCAATCTGCATCGCAAGGCACTGGCGGCGCGCATGGAACCGACCGAGGCGGAGATTCGCGACTATTTCTCACAGCATCAGAGCGGCATCACCTTCAAGGAGCATCGCAAACTGCAGATGGTCGTGCTCGAGGATGAGAAGACGGCACAGGAGGTGCTGGACAAACTTGAAAGGGGTGAGCTGACGATCTATCAGGCGGCGCTCGACCACTCCATCGATCCGAGGGCGAAACAGACCCTGGGTGATTTCGGATGGGTGGCAGCGGGCAGCGGCTTTCCGGTCCTGGACGAGCTGGTCTTCTCGCTCGAGATCGGCGAGCTGGGCGGCCCGGTAGAGACACCCGCGGGCTGGCATATCGTTAGCGTAACCGACCGCCGGGCCTCCAAGTATACCGATATTGAGGATCCGGACACCCGGCAACAGACCCGCCGACTGTTGCTCAAGGAGCGTCTCGATGATTATGTAGTCGGATTGCGCAAGCAGGATTACCCTGTCGTCGTCTATGAAGACAATCTCAACCGGCTGCTGTCGGAGGAGGCGCGATGGATTGCCGCCAAGAGCCTGGAGATGGAGCAGCATCCGGAGCGTGCCAGAATCATCCTCGAGGAGATGAAGGCCCTCGTCGAATAGCGGTTCGGCAAACAGCGCGACAGCCCCCCGTTGCGCTGCTGCCGAAGCGTTTTCCACCGCCCAGCTGTAGCGATCCCGGTTGAACTTGGTATGCTGGCGAAGAGACCGGCGACTGTCTCGCAACCGCGAGCTCAGGCAAGACGCCGGTAGAGACGCATGAATGCCTCTTCCGCCGCCAACATGGCCACCAGCATGACGATGAAAGCAACCGCTCCGTGCAACGCCCCTTCGAATCGGATGTCGTCACCAAACGCGACATTGATCACACCGAGCATCACGAACTTGGAGAGGAACAGTATCGCCCAGGCGCTCAGCAAGCGCACGACTCGTCCCGTCACACCCCCCATGGCCTGGAAATATGCCCGTACCCGATGTTCTATTGTGAGAGTGACCTTCAGTAACACCTGAAGCAGCACGGCCGCCAACAGGGAAACAGTGAATGCCTCCACATGCACTCGCCCCCAGTACTCCGCGAACAGATTGAGCACGATAAGATCGATCAGTATCGCGATGAAGTAACGCACGAACAGGCGTTGCCTGGTCGACGGCGTCTCGGCAGATGCCAGATCCGGAAACTCTTCAGTCATTTCTGGGCAACTCCTTCCTGAACAAATCGAGGCATTGGGTACTTTGACCAGCATAGACAGCAGATGGCCGAGGGACTCGGATTAGGCATCAGATACTCAAGCTCACGATTTTATCGTTCGTGCCGATAATCCTCACACGTGTATCTCGATGGCTGCTTCATAAACGCATTTTCGAACAGCCGCATTCTCCGTGATCAGCAGCATCAAAACAATCCTGCTCAGATTGGGGCATTGAATTTGTGCGGGGGCGCATTAGCGCTGAGATAACGCTCGCTGACCGACCCTTTCGAATCTCGAAAAACCCGACATCGTCTTCATTCCCCGCGCAGATCCAGGGCCTGCCAACCGACGTTGCCGTCAGCACAAGGGTAAAATCGATCGTCGAGGCTATCCAGCCCGACAGGGTACCAGCCGCTTCTGTGGCATGGTCAGTGTTTCTAGTCGTAGGTTACCCATGCTGGTTTTCGGTGGCGATTGCTCAATCGAGCGCCTGGACAAGACATGGACACCGCCCACATGCCGTGGCGCACACTGGCGTTCATGCTCAGCCTGATTATGCTGCTGTGCCGCGCATTCACCGGGCTCATTCTGACTCAGGACTGACGCCGCCAAGCGGATTCCGGCACGGAGGCGGCCCCGCCTCACGTGCCGTTTCCAACTCATGAGTCACTGGCAGCTGCTTTCGTCTTGGGTACGGCATCGATCACATAGGTCTCTACGACCACGGCGTCATCGACCGCCTTCAACTCCAGGTTGGCTTCATAGTACTTCTGCTCCGCAACGAGCCTGGCCGCCTGGTCGATGTGCTCCTTGGCATACTTGACCGGAACCATGCTGGTGGTCACCGCAACATCGATCTCGGCGAGTTTCAGCGCTTCGACGGCTTCCCTCTTCCTGCCCTTATGCAGGCGAGCGTTGGCCCTGGCGATCTGTACCGATTGCTCAGCAGACGGTTCAAAGGCATTCAGTACCGTAAGATTCGCATCGAAGGGAACGTAGCTGTCCTCGGCCTTCGGCGCTTTGATATCCAGCGCGAACTTGTTTGCATCCTTGACCGCACCCCCCATCCGCGTTACCGCAGCGTCGACATAGGTGCGGGCCCGCTCCGGATCACCGTTGAAAATCGCCAATCGCGCACCGTGAACATCGCGCATGCTCGTCAGCGTATCTTTCGATACCTTGACGAAATCTTCTTGCGCCGTCTTGTTCGCATCTTTACCTTCGGTTGCCGTCTGCATGGCAGCGGATTGGTCTTCCGCGGCAAACACCGAGGTTGTAGCGGATACGATCACACCCGAGGACAAGGCGGCAGCCAGGGCCGCCGCCAAAAGTCGTTTCCTGTTCATCTTTGCACTCCTTCATCGATTGCATGGAAAAGCATTGACGCTCGTCCCTCACAGGAACGGGCTGTAAACTGAATTGCAAAAAGACTGCCAGTTCAGCAACCACCCGTGAAGACACCGATGAACGCTCATTGAGATGACTGTGAAAGCCGCGACGAAACGCCAATTTCGCCCCGCCAACCCTTCCCTTGGGGAGAGGCGAAATACCGTCATGCGCGTTCGGGGATAGACGCAGGAGCGTACCAATCAACGAAGCCGGAACGCGGTCCGGATGCACTCTGAGTCAATTCAACCAGGGCCTGGCTCAAAGTAACCGAAACAGGCGCCATCCAAATCAGTCCGCTCCGACAAACCCATGCAAAGAGATCGATCGGCATCGAGCAAACCGCAACCTCAGGTTCGTTCCATGCGATGCCCATGTCACCCAGAGTCGTCACAGCCGTTTCTACCCGGCATCCCACCGATACCACTTTCACCAACTATCCGCTAACCCTGAATATCGCTACCGGCACGCAACCGCGCAAGTGTCTGACACCGTTCACACCAACACCCAGCTTCATACACGGCAGCCATACCTGCCGCCGATCATGACAGCAAGCCGTCCACTGCTACTGAAGGCATACACAACCCCATTTAACCCTGAGCATCTACACACCAACAGCGCACATCCACCCTATACCGCTTTGTCTTGACGCTGATGAAATGCGTAGATACTATCCCGCTCACTATTCGATTTATTGCTTTTTTAAGGGAATCAAAAGACACGGAGCCAAGGAACCTCAACCGAAAGGCAATCGCAGTCGACTGTTGGATTGACACTGTTTCCTCCGACCAAGCCCATCCAGCCCGACACCCAAGTCCACATTTCGTGCATACCACGCATCAGGATAGCGCCTGCCCTCCATCAACCCTATCCTCGAGCAAATCAGGTCATGAAAAGACTCACGAAAACCACCCTCGCATTTACGATCCTGCTGTTAGGACTCATTTTGACCGGGTGTGGCGGCGGTGGCGGCGGCGAAAGCGCGCAATCCCTTTCCGTATCGCAATCGAGTATCAGTTTCGCTGCGAACCGGAACGAATCGACCCCCTCCCCACAAATGGTTACCGCGAGCGTCTCCAATCTCGACACAACCGTCTACGCGGGTGTTTTTTTCACGCAAAACGCCATCGATAGCGTTACCTACGATCTCTCCGCGAACCCGGTTCCTATCACCATCTATCCCAAGGCACCAGGGACGCTGACTCCCGGCACCCATACCGACGAAGTCACCATTGTCGCTTGCAAGGATCAATACTGCGACTCACACATTTCCGGCAGCCCCTATATCGTCCATGTCACCTATACGGTGGGCGATCTGTCCTCCTCACCAAGCGCCCTGGCGTTTACAGCGCAGGAAGGTAACCTGCCGGCAGTTCAGACACTGTCACTGAACAACCTGACCGACAACAGCACTTGGTCGGCCAGTGTTGCCTATCAGGGGACGACTACTGGCTGGTTGACGGTTTCGCCCACGAGCGGCTCGGGCTCATCCAATAGCGTTTCTGTGGGAGTCAGCGCCTTGCCGGCCGGCACATATGGCGCAAGTATCGTCTTCTCAGCGGGCGCACTGTCTGTGACCGTTCCTGTCAGTTATACGGTCAGCAGCTCGATTACCGCATCGCCGAGCGCGCTTTCTTTCAATGTCGTTGAAGGATCCGTACCCGCCAGCAAGAGCATTGACATATCGGGATTGGATACCTCCTGGTCTGCATCTGTCCGCTATGCCAGTACAAGCGGCTGGCTATCGACTTCTCCAACCTCCGGCACCGGTATGCCGGCAACGCTGTCAGTCGAGCCTTCGGCCCTGAGCGCCGGGACCTATAGCGCAGAAGTGGTGATCACATACAACGTGGGCGCAATGACAGGAGAACTGGCAATTCCCGTCACCTACGTCGTGGATCCCATCAGGCTGGAAGCTCCAGCAAGCGCGCTATTCAGCATTGACCTTGGATCGAGCGCGAGCGATACCCAGCAGACTGTCAACATATCCACCAACGCCGCCCAGAGCCTGGACTGGAGCGCCATGAGCAGCGCCAGCTGGCTCACGCTCTCACCTGGCAGCGGAAACACGAGCACTCAAAATCAGCTAACACTCTCTCTTGACCTCGGGGAATTACGCACCCTCGCGAGCGGCACCTATAATTCGACCGTCACCGTATCGACGACTTATCCAGGCGTGCCCGATGTTGATATTGCAGTCGAACTGATCATTGACACAGCTTCGATCGATTTCGTCAGCCCCTATGTCTTATACGAAAATCAGCCGAGGCTGGTAACACTCAAAGGATCCGGACTGTTGCAGGCTGCAGGACTGCCGATGGAGATCGGTTCCACCTCGATACCCAGTTTCACCATTGTCGACGACAGTGAAATCAACATTGAGATCCCCGCTCTTGCAGCCGGCGAATACAGTTTCCACCTGGTTGACGATCTTGGTATTGCACCCACTTCGGGAAGGCTGCTGGTCAAACCGGCGCCGGAGTATTCGGATGCGATCGTACCAATTCACGGACGCCCCGAATCTATCGAGTATGATCCGGAGCGGGACGCCTTTTTCGCGGTGTTATGGGACCTCGATTACGGAATGGATTTTGTCGCACAGCGCATTCGCTTTGACGGCACACAGTGGACGGTTGTCGACCTGAGCGTACAAAAGCCTCTGGCGGTCGGACTTACCGTGGATGGATCCGAATTACTGGTAACCACCGAGAACTGCGAGGTGGTCCATGTGGATCCGGACACCCTGGCAATCAAATCGACCAGCACATACCCAGAAACCTGTTACATCGAACGATTCGGAATGGTGAACAGCTTCGATGATGGACAGATATTGATTGCAGATACCAATCAATGGCCTACTGCCTGGGAATATCCGTCATTCACGAATTTCTCAGTCCCAAGCGTTCATAATCCGATAAGTATTCGCACGCGTAACCGCAACGCCATGTTGTGGGCGGAAAGCCCGACCATCTCTGCGCCAAGATCCATCCACTACTACTCGAGCAAGACGGACAGCTTCACCCAATTCGCGGTTCAGGATTCAGACACCTACTTCACACCCTACAATCTTGCAATCAGCGATAATGGCAATCGACTGATCCACACGATTGACGTGTACGATGCAAACCAAAACCATATTGGCGGTCTCGATGGTGTGACATACAGCAGCCTGGATCGAGTCGGGATCACTCCGGACGGATCACGTGCCGTCAGATTCAGCTATGACACCAAGAATCTGTCGATCTTCGACCTATCAAGCGACGCCGGCCCCTTCCCGCAGCTTGGCGGTGACCTGGCATTGCCTTCGGGAACCTTCGATAGCGCATTCAAGGTGGAACTTTCCCATGATGGCTCCGCTGCATTCGTGTTCGGCTACAAGGCAGTCAGTCAAACCACAAACGAATACAAATTCAGCGTCACACCATTGCCCTGATTCAAGCAGGATCGGCTACAGGGATGTAGCCCATGAAAACCGGCCATCTTGCCCACCCCACCATCGAATGGTTCATCGATTACCGGCTGCGTCTGCTGCTGAACGCCTCCAAGTGTTCCACATGGCAGCTATCGCCAAGGTCACACAGAGACGACGCTCGAGACTGCTGCATTTGAGATACTCCTCGAACTCCTGTTCCACGTACGCTCCCGGCGTCGCCAAGTGTTCCATGAACACCAGGCAGTATTCCTCAACGATTTGATAAAAGCAGGTGCGCTCCGGGCGGCGACATAGACAAGGCGGCGCACCGACACCCGGACCAGCCTCCAGACCAACAGACAACGGCAACATACTCCTATCCTTGCTCTGCAGTCATGCGGGTCGTGATTGCCATTCGATGGCAGAAGTCTGTGAGGCTCTTGGAGTGGTGATTTCAACTGCCGGGAATATTCAAGCGACTAATTTCTTCTGACCTGGAGCCTGAACTGACTGCTCCCCCTGGGCATACCCAACCCACTCCTTCATAATCCGGTGAATTCCTTCGCAAACACCAGGACAACCCCTTGAATCACCGCCCCAGAAAAAGGTTCGGCCAGAATTTCCTCCACGACCCCGGCGTCATCCAGCGCATCATTCAGGCCATCGCGCCGCGGCCGGGCGACAATCTGGTGGAGATCGGCCCCGGCCAGGGCGCCATTACCACTGAGCTGCTGCCGCTGCTCGGTCGCATGCACGCGATCGAACTCGACCGCGACCTGATCGGCCCGCTGGCGCAGCGTTGCGCCTCGCTGGGTGAGCTGATCCTCCACAGCACCGATGCGCTGAAGTTCGACTTTGCCACCCTGGCCGAGCCCGAGCGCCCGCTGCGGGTGGTGGGAAATCTGCCCTACAACATCTCCACCCCATTGCTGTTCCACCTGCTCGATCAGGCGAGCCACATCAAGGACATGCACTTCATGCTGCAGAAAGAGGTGGTCGAGCGCATGGCCGCAGACCCGGGCTCCAAGAGCTACGGGCGGCTGACGGTGATGCTACAGGCGCGGGCTCAGGTCACCTCCCTGTTCCATATCGGCCCCGGGGCCTTCAATCCGCCGCCCAAGGTCGATTCCGCCTTCGTGCGCTTGCAACCCTGGAAATCGCCCCCATATCACATTGACGATTGGGAGGTGTTCGGCCGGGTCGTCGCCCAGGCCTTCTCACAACGGCGCAAGACACTGCGCAACAGCCTGAGGCAGCTTCTCGACGAGGGGACCATCATTGCGGCCGGCCTTGAACCCGGCGGCCGTCCGGAACAGCTTTCGGTGGCTGATTTCGCCGCACTCTCCAACCTCGTCGCCTCGAAACAGTAATCACAGTCAACACAGACGGTAGAGGATGATGCAGGAAGAAGAGACACGCCAAGAAGAGAACGTCGAGGTCATCAGCGGCAATACCCTGGCCCGCAGCAACGAGGTGCTGCCGACCCTGATCCACCTGCTGCCGGTCTCCGCACGCCCCTTCTTTCCCGGTCAGGCCGTACCCCTGCTGATGGAGCAGGAGCATTGGGAAAGCACCATGGAAGCGGTCACTGAATCGAGCCATCAGCTGCTTGGCGTGGTGTTGTCCGACGCCGACTCCGCCGAAACCGCAGGTCCCGACAGCTTCAAACAGATCGGCACCGTCTGCCGCGTACACCGGGTGCAGCGCTCCGAGGGGCGACTGCAGGTACTGGTGGAGTGTCTGCAACGTTTCCGCATCGAGACGGTCGTGCATGCGAAGACCCCCTTCACCGCCCGCATCGAATATCTACCGGAGCCCAGCAGCAGCAGTAAGGAGATCAAGCCCTACGCGGTGGCGATCATCAATACCATCAAGGAGCTGCTGCCGCTCAACCCGCTCTATGCCGAAGAGCTGCGCATGTTCCTCGACCGCTTCGGCCCCGACGACCCCTCCCACCTGACCGACTTCGCCGCCAGCCTCACCACCTCCGACAAATTCCAGCTACAGACGGTGCTGGAGACCATCGAGCTGTTGCCGCGCATGGAGAAGGTGCTGGAGCTGCTGCACCGGGAACTGGAGCTGGTCAAGGCCCAGGCCTCCATCCGCAAGACGGTGGAGGAGCGCATGGAGAAGCAGCAGCGCGAGTTCTTCCTGCGCGAACAGCTGAAGGCGATCCAGCAGGAGCTGGGCATCGAGAAGGACGACCGCACCGCCGAGCTCGACAAGTTCCACGAACGGCTGGAGAAGCTGACCCTCACCGAACAGGCCCAATCCCGTGTCGATGAGGAGATGGACAAGCTGGCGGTACTGGAGCCGGGTTCACCCGAGTACTCGGTGACCCGCAACTATCTCGACTGGATCACCCTGCTGCCCTGGGGCGTCACTTCGGAGGACAAGCTCGACCTGCAGTATGCCCGCAAGGTCCTGAACAAGGACCACTACGGGCTGGAGGACGTGAAGGAGCGTATCCTGGAGTTCCTCGCCCTCGGTATCATGAAGGGCGAAATCTCCGGCTCCATCATTCTGCTGGTGGGTCCCCCGGGTGTCGGCAAGACCTCCATCGGCCACTCCATCGCCGAGGCGCTGGGGCGCAAGTTCTACCGCTTCTCGGTGGGCGGCATCCGCGACGAGGCGGAGATCAAGGGCCATCGGCGCACCTACATCGGCGCCATGCCCGGCAAGTTCGTGCAGGCGATGAAGGACGCCGGCACCCAGAACCCGGTGATCATGCTCGACGAGATCGACAAGATCGGCGCCTCCTACCACGGCGACCCGGCCTCGGCCCTGCTGGAGGTGCTCGACCCGGAACAGAACAGCGATTTTCTCGACCACTACCTCGACCTGCGCTTCGACCTCTCCAAGGTGCTCTTCATCTGCACCGCCAATCAGCTCGACACCATCCCGCGGCCGCTGCTCGACCGCATGGAGACCATCTCCCTGTCGGGTTACATCGCCAGCGAGAAGCTGCAGATCGCCCGCAAGTACCTGCTGCCCCGCCAGCTCGAGCGGGCCGGCCTCAAGCGCAGCGACCTCAAGCTCAACAGCCGCACACTGAGGGCGATCATCGAGGGCTACGCCCGCGACGCCGGCGTACGGCGACTGGAGAAACAGATCGGC
>JBNLGI010000191.1:0-10167 GCA_050305975.1 Sedimenticolaceae bacterium
GGTATCGCCGGTGGCGCCGATGTGATTCTGCTGCCGGAGATCCCCTACGATATCGAGCAGGTGGCGGAGGCGATTCGCAGCCGGGCTGCGGGGGGCAAACCCTTCAGTATCGTGGCGGTGGCCGAGGGGGCCATGCCCAAGGGCGAGTCCGAGCGTTACCACGAGCTGAGAGAGCGACGTAACAAAACGATCGAGAAGCGGGAGCGCAAGGAGCTGAAAAGCGAGATCGAGGTGATGGAGGCCAGGCATGCGAACCACACAGTGACCCTGTCGCGACAGCTGGAGGAGCTGACGGGGCTGGAATCGCGAGTCACCATTCTCGGCTATCTGCAACGCGGCGGCATCCCATCGGCGGCCGATCGTCTGTTGGCGACACGGCTGGGTACGGCCTGCGCCGATCTCATCAGCGAGGGGCGATTTGGCGTGATGGTCGCTTCACGGGGGGACGCGGCGGTGCCGGTGCCGCTGGTGGATGTGGCGGGCTACAAGAAGCTGGTGCCTGCGGATCACCCCTGGGTGATCAGTGCCAAGCGGCTGGGTACCTGTTTCGGCGATATCTGAAGGCGGCAGGCCCACGCCTTCGCTGCCGGGCCTGGCTTGGATGTGATGCTGTTGGCGGAGGTTCCTCTCCGCCAGGCCTCAGAACATCGGCATGAACTTGCGCATGTTATTCATCACCGGGCTGACCGTGTGCGACATGGCGCCCACGTCGTTGGTCATGACGCCGACGCTGCGATTGAGATGGTTCATGTTGCCGTTCATCCCGCTCACGTTGGTGTTGATGTTCTCCATGTTGCCGTTCATATCGCCCATGCGACCGTCGATCTGCTCGATGTTGTCGTTGATCTGCGCCATCTGCTGATTCATCACCACCACCCCGCCGGCCATCTGGTTGGTGTCCAGACCGATGGAGGCGATGTGGCTCTCGATCTGATGCATGTCGGCCGACATGCTGTTCATGGAGCGCTCCATGACGTGGACCACGTAGAAGAGGTAGATCAGGGCGGCGATTGCGATCACCGTGCCGGGCAGGCTGAACAGCTTGATGCGCTGGATCTTGTAGGTCTGTTCACGCTCGATCGCTTCCAGTTTCTCCTGCAGCAGCTTTTCGCGCTCCTTGGCTTCCTGGTGCGTCTGCTCGAAGGCGTGGGTGAGGCGCTCGCTGAACTCCTCGATGACCTTGTCCTGGTGGCCTTCGCGGACCTGATTGTCCTTGTGGATCTTATCGAAGACCGACTGCAGGCTCTGCATCAGACCTGGGAGTATGCGGGACTCCGAGCCGGATTCGGATGACGGTTTGGCGGCTGCGGGAGACGCCTGCTTCTTGGCGGCCGCAGGTGTCGCCTTTTTCCTGGCAGCCGCCGGGGCGGCCTTCTTCTTCACCGTCTTCTTGGTGGTGGTGGTCGACTTTTTCTTGGTTTCAGATTGATTGGCCATGGCTGTTGTCCGGGGTGGGGGCGGTCTAGGCTTAGTGTAGCGCTTATTAGTGTATTACAAAACGCTAATGTTTTTTCCGAAGGGGTTCACGCTTTCCGGCGCAAAACGCCGATGTGGATTAGGGAAGGCCCCTAAAGCCAGCGGGAAAACGGACGATATCTGAATTTACCGACTGATATTAAGGATTTACAAGGAAGCAGTTATGGGATGGTTCAATGCAAAGGAGCGGCTGAGGATCGAGGAACTGGAAGTTGAGAATGGACGCTTGCGGGAGACGATCGCAGCCCTTGAGCAGCAACTGAGCGACCAATCCAAGATCCTGGAGGCTCATCGGCAGGAGGTCTCAGGCGAATCTCAGTTGAATGAGCTGATGACTATCGAGAACCAACAGCTGAAGGCGGGGTTGGGGATCGTTCAAGCCGATCTGGCCGGTTCGGTGGAGTCGGCCAAGCAGACCCTGGGCTGTGCCAGGAACGTCCGCTCACACTTCACCGGTCTGACCACCGATATCACCAAGATCACACAAGCGCTGGACGATCTGGCGCTGCTCTCGGGTCATACCGAAGGCTCGGTGCAGAAGATGTCGACGCGCGCCACCGAGATCAGCTCGATTCTGGCGCTGATCAAGGGCATCGCCGAGCAGACAAATCTGCTGGCCCTGAACGCCGCCATCGAGGCGGCCCGCGCCGGTGAGCAGGGACGTGGATTCGCGGTTGTGGCCGACGAAGTGCGGGGTCTCGCCGACAAGACCCAGTCGGCGATCAGCGAGACCAATGAGGTCATCCAGTCGATGCAGCAGAATGTGGCGTCGGTCGGCGGCGACTCTGCCAGACTGATCGAGCGCATCACTCAGGTGCAGGCCGAGGTGAAGGGCTTCGAGCGGAATCTGAGCCAGATGAACGATGAGGTAAAGGGCTACTTTGGCGACATCTCCGCTACCACCGACAGTGTCTTCATGGGGCTGGCGAAAGTGGATCATCTGCTTTGGAAGGTGAACACCTACCTCTCGGTCACCGAGGGGAGGCCGGCATTCGATTTCGTCGACCATCACAGCTGCCGCCTCGGCAAGTGGTATTACGAGGGGGAGGGCAGCGAGTTTTTCTCCTCCTCCGCACACTACCGGGAACTGGAGCGTCCCCACGAAATCGTCCACGAGACCACCCGCGAGATCTTCGATCTATTGCGGGGCGAACGGGATTACGCCGCTATGGTGCGCAGCCTGCGGGTAATGGAGGAGCACAGTATGGAGGTCTTCCGCAAGCTGGATGAGATCAGGTTGAGCGTCGCAGACGGCGACTGACGGCCAGCTACTCCTCCTCGAGCAGACGGTCAACCACCTTCCAGACTTCAGGGCTGTCCCAGTCGATGGCCCGATTTGCCGAATAGCGGATACGTCCCTGGCGGTCGATGATGAAGGTGCTGGGAAAACTGAATACCCGCCAGCTCAGAGCCACCTTCCCGCTTTCGTCCATGAGTACCGGAAAGGCGACCGGGATGCGTTGGAGAAAGTCCGCCATCTGATCCGGTGTTTCACGAAAGTCGATGGAGACGATACGCAGGTCGCTCCCGGCATAGCGCTCCTGCAGCCGGTTCAGGGAAGGTAGCTCCTCGACACAGGGCGGGCACCAGGTGGCCCAGAAGTTGAGCAGTACCACCCTGCCCCCGAATTCAGCGCTGTCACTGAGGCTGCCGTCGATGGCGCCGAGTTTGAACGGGGTCAGCGTGCCTGGCGGATTCAGCTCGACCAGTGTACGGATCTCCCCGCGCTGCAAGGATGCCCCCCGGAGGCTCTTGGCGGCGATCGGTTTCGGCTGGTTCTCCAGCAGTGCCGCAAGGTATTGAATCTGACCCGGCAGGGCTTCGGTGGCCGCCTGATCGGCGGCGCTGTAATCGCCTTCCCCCATGAAGAACCAGTCCCTCACCCCCGGCACCAGATAGGCATGGGCGGCAGAGCCGCTGCGCCACAGCGCGCTCATCACCGGCGCCAGGCGCCAGCGCTGGCTGCCGAGTTCGGGCTGATAGATGACCAGGGGGATATTGGTGGCATGGAGGATCGGATCGAGTTGAGGTTCCTCGCCCGCCAGGGGCGGCGGGCCGAACAGATTGGGGTAGAACAACAGGGCGCCGAGGAGGCGGGAGTCGTTGGCGGTCTGCTGCCAGAGTTGTACGCCTCGCAGCAGCGGCAGCGGCATACGATCATAGGCGGCCAGCAGGATCTGCTTGTCGCGCAGCTGGTGAGCGGCACGCATGACGGCGGCGACGCCGTCACCGGGCAGGGTGCGTACCGTTTCGCTGGTTCGAGGCAGGAAATAGGAGGCCAGCAGATCGACCCGCCAGATTTCCATGTCGGCGCGGTTCAGCGCCTCCAGCATCTTGTCGAACGGCTCTCGAGGTTCGTCGTGGTCGACGAACCAGATCACCAGCAGATCACTCTCGGCGGGCTCTGCATGGATGACGATCTCATTGCCCTTAGCGTCTTCGATCAATACCTCCTCACCTGCCGCCACGGCTTTGAAGCTGAGCAATAGGAGCAGGAGTATCCAACGCATGGGGCTATGGTACTCGAGGTGCTGGCGGTGGGATAGGTCAAGCAAGAGGGCATGATTTATACAGGGTTATTACCTATCCCAAGTATGGTGGATTGGCACTAAAGTTTGCCCTACACGATAACTCTGAGGATGGAGAAGAGGTATGAAAAGAGTCCTATTCAGTGCCTGCTTGATGGTGTTCACCCTGGCAGTGCAGGCGGCCCTGGTGGGCGAGCCGGTGGAGTATCGCGAAGGCGATACGGTGATGAAGGGCTATCTGGCCTATGACGACGCCATCCAGGGAAAGCGCCCGGGAATCCTGGTGGTGCATGAGTGGTGGGGACACAACGACTATGCCCGCAGTCGGGCCGATCAACTGGCGGAAATGGGCTACACGGCCCTGGCGGTGGATATGTACGGAGACGGCAAAACAGCGGCACATCCGGATGATGCCGGCAAGTTTGCTGGTGAAGTGAAAAAGAACATGGATAGGGCCACCGCGCGCTTTCTGGCCGCACGCGATCTGCTGGCCGCTCACCCGACGGTGGCGGCAGACGACATCTCTGCCATCGGCTACTGCTTCGGCGGCGGCATCGTACTGGAGATGGCGCGTCGTGGCGTCGACCTCGACCTGGTGGCCAGCTTTCACGGCAGCCTGCCGACCGAACACCCGGCCCAGCCTGGGCAGGTGAAGGCCGAGATCATGGTCTTCAACGGCGCCGACGACCCTTTCGTCAAGCCGGAGCAGATCGAGGCCTTCATGGCGGAGATGGAGAAGGCTGGTGCGAAATACAGTTTCACCAACTATGAGGGCGCCAAGCACTCCTTTACCAATCCCGGCGCCGACGAGTTCGGCAAGAAATTCGCTCTCCCTCTGGAGTACGATCCGGACGCGGATGAGGCCTCCTGGAGCACCTTCAGCGAAGCCCTGAAAGAGATTTACGGGCGTTGAGGCATAGATATTGAAGCGCCTGGGCCGGACTTATCGCGCGGCCCGCTAGCCCTCATCCTCCCGGCGGGCGCTGACATCGAGCAGTTCGCCGGGATTGCAGGTCAGCTGCAGGCTGATGGGTCGGCAGCAGACCGAACAGTCCTCGATGTAGGACTGATGCGGCAGGCTGGTATCGACCATCAACGCTATGCGTTCGCCACAATAGGGACAGTCGATGTCGGCGGACAGCAGCAGGTTCATGGCCGCTCCTCTGGCAAGCGGCTTGTGCCCGCTTCATGGTTCAGGAGTGGATAGCGACACGATGCGGCCAAACGGCTGAGCGGAAGCGGGTGCGATCCGCCTTGATCCCGTGGCAGCCCCCGTTTGTCTTTGGCTTCAGCGGCTAGTCGCTGCGTGTCGGGACTGAACACAAAGTCATCCTCGATGCAGTCTTCACTCAGGTTGAAAGATCTACTGCATGAGGCAGTCGTGCAGGCGCCGGCAGAGACTCTCAGCGCGGTTGTCGGCGTGACTCTCCATGTACATGGCAAAGTGGATGCGGTCGGCGTCGATCGGTGCGTTTGCCTGCAGCTTTTGATAGACGTCGTCCGGCAGGTGCTCGAACCAGTGCGCGACGAAACGTTCACGTCCGCCCTCCTGTTCACAGCGATCACCGTGAACGATCTGATGCAGCAGGTTGCGGTTGATGCGGGGGTGCTCGGGGTTCGTCCACATGGCGATCTGCCCATTGTCGGCGCAGAAGATACGGTTGCAGTCACTGAAGCAGCCCTGGCTCAGGGCCCGGGTGCGCATCAGGGAGAGGCGGTTCAACGGATATCCGGGAAAATAGCCGTTGAGGGCGTCTAAAGTCGATTCCGGCAGCGGTTTCGGCGGTCCGACCAGGCGCGACTCGAGATGACTGACCAGCAGATCGTATTGAGCCAGCAGTTGATCCCGGGACATTCCGCGCAGGTTGGCGATCTGAAGATGCGGCTGCTCGTTACGGCTGTCGCGGCAGGCGCTGATACGGTAGCCCGAGTCATCCGAGAAATCGGCGAGGGCCTCGAACCCATGCGGGCAATCACCCCTGGAAATGAAGCAGGGCTGGCGCTGGTCACGGCGATATTCGTCACACACCTCGACCGCCTGCTGGCGCAGCGTGTGGCGCCTGGCGAGGCTGGAAGCGCAGGCACACAGGGGTGGATTTCCGTTGGCCTCTTCGAACCGCTTCAGGGTCTCCTGTCCCGGGTTGCAGGGACAGGGCTGCAGATGACAGGGCGTGGCCGCGCCGGCCTGCTGAGATTGACAGTAGGCGATGGCGTCCTGAAGTGAATCGGCAAGCAGTGGGGATGGTGACAGCAGGAAGGTCAACACCCAGGTCGTTATACGCCAGTAATCCATGGTTGAGGTCGAATGTCTTTGCGACAGTTATGGTTGTCTTCAGCCGAATGCACTGCTGCTGTTGCCTTCCCTGTTGCCGGCAGCTTCATCCCAAATTCTAGACGAGTTCTCTGGTTCTGAAAGCTAAGCCACTCTGAACTGCTCCGGATCGAGTGTGTGACGGGATGAAAGGCTTGGGTTGAAGGCGAGAAGCATAGGCAACAACCGGTAATCGGAAAGCTTTTCGCTGCAGCGATGAAGTATTGCAAAGGGTGTGCGCCGATTCGCCATCAATCAGGGTTTCGTGAATCCCGCCGGGTGACGAGGATCAGCTAGCGAAGGCGGTGCGCCACCAGTCCGGGAGGTCGGCGATAGAGTCAAGCAGCGCGTCGGGCACGATGTCACCCCCTAGATCCGAAGGCTGGAACTTGCCGGTACTGACCAGGATGGCGCGCAGACCGGCAGCTTGCGCGGCGGCCACATCGCCGCGGATGTCATCGCCGATCATCACGCTCTCCTGTGCCGTGCAGCCGATCATGTCCAGGGCGCTCTGGAAAAAGGCCGCTGCAGGCTTGCCCAGCACCAGCGCTTCGACGCCACTGGCATGTTCCAGGGCCTTGACGAAGGGCGCCACATCGAGGCGCAGGCCGTCGGGTGCCCGCCAGTAGCGGGTCATGCCAAGGGCGATCAGACGAGGTGCCGGTCGTTGCATCAGCAGGCGGAAGGCCTGGTTGAGGGTGGTGAAATCCCAGGCCTGCCCCAGGTCGCCGATGATCACGGCAGAGACAGGGGCTTCGCTGTCGCGGTCCGCCAGGGCGAGGCGGCTGAACTCGGTCTCGGTCGCCGGGGGCACAAACAGGGCGACAGGACCCTCCAGGTTGTGTTCGATCCAACGGCGGGCGGCAACCGGTGGTGTGAGGATGTCGGCGCTGTCGGCGACCAGGCCCAGTGCAGCCAGTTTTTCGACCAGGGCATGCCGGGGTTTCGAGGTGGTGTTGGTGAGAAAACAGCGTGGAATCCGCTGTTGGCAGACCCAGTCGAGTACTTCGGCTCCGCCGGGAATGGCTTCGCCGCCTACGTAGAATACACCGTCAAGGTCGAACAGAATGCCGGGCATGCCGCCGCTGCTGATGCTTTTGCCTGCCTCTCAGTATAGGCAAGCGGGGTCAGTTGTCTCCGGTCTCGGTTACGAGCGTCACATAGATCGCCTTGGGTTGGCTCGCGAATACGGCCGCGACGGCCTCGCGGGCGATGGTCTGCAGGGTTTCGACGCGCTCGTTGGCCACCTCCGCGGCGCTCAGGACCAGGGTCACCTGCGTCAGCTCGGCATTGTGAATATTCCAGCCGATATCGGCATGCCAGCCGTACTTCTCCTTGATGTAGCTCTGCATGCGCGACTGCTTTTCGCCCATGTGGCTGAAGTCCTCGATGGCGTCGCAGCCGCTGAGCAGCAGCACCAGCACAACCGGCAACAGGAGCGTGAGCGTTCTCATGGGTATTTCTAGGTGTCTGAGGGGGCATCGTGTTTGAGCCGCTGGCGCATGGCGACGAAGTTGTCGACGGCCTCGGCATCGATTTCGGGATAGCGGGGGTCCATGCGCTCCAGGGTCTTACGGATCAGCTTGGCCACCTGCCAGCGCATGAAGGGCTTGTTGTCGGCGGGTATGGCGTACCAGGGGGCCCAGGGGCGTGAGGTCTCCGCCAGGGCCTCGCGGTAGGCGTACATGTAGGCGCCCCAGTGCTGCCGCTCTTCCACGTCGCGTAGGGAGAACTTCCAGTGCTTTTCCGGCTCTTCGAGACGGGAGAGGAAGCGATCGCGCTGGGCTTCCGGGCTGACGTTGAGCCAGAACTTCATGATCACGGTACCGTTGTCGGCGAGATGCTTCTCGTGCTGACGAATGGCCTCGAAGCGCTGATGCCAGAGGTCATCCAGATTGTCCGGGATGTCGATGCGCTGGGACTGGAGGAACTCGGGATGGACCCGGACCACCAGGGTCTCTTCGTAGTAGCTGCGATTGAAGATACCGATACGACCCCGTTCCGGCAGGCGGCACGCGGTGCGCCACAGGAAGTCGTGGTCGAGCTCTTCGCGGGTGGGTTGTTTGAAGGCATGCACCTGGCAGCCGCTCGGATCGACGCCTTTCATCACCGCGCGGATGGTGCTGTCCTTGCCGGCGGCATCCATGGCCTGAAAGATCAGCAGGAGGGAGCGACGGTCCTCGGCGTAGAGACGACGCTGCAGTTCGTCCAGGCGCTTGCTCTCCTCGGCCAGTGCGGCCTTGCAGGCCTTCTTGCCTGGCGCATCCTCTGGGGGGTGAGTGGCGATGGAAGCGGGCAGATGCTCGCGTTCGAAGGGAACCAGGTAAGGACCGGAGATGGGGGTGAGCATGATCCGTTTCCGTCTGGATGGTTGCGTGAGGTGTCGATTATGCCACGCCACGCTCCTGCTTGGGGAGCGTGGCGTGGATTGAGGCCATGCGCCTCAGGCCAGCAGCTCGGCCATGCGGCTGCCCATCTCCGCCGGTGAGCGCACCACATGGGCGCCGGCGGCCTCCAGGGCCTGGAACTTGGCTTCGGCGGTGCCTTTGCCACCGCTGATAATGGCCCCCGCATGGCCCATGCGCTTGCCGGGCGGAGCGGTGACGCCGGCGATATAGGCCACCACCGGTTTTTTCACATGGGCCTGAATGTAGTCTGCCGCCGCCTCCTCCGCGGAGCCGCCGATCTCGCCCACCATGATGATGCCATCGGTTTGCTCGTCCTCCTCGAACATCTTCAGGCAGTCGATGAAGCTGGTGCCGTTGATCGGATCGCCGCCGAGGCCGACACAGGTGCTCTGGCCGAGGCCGGCCAGGGTGGTCTGGTGCACCGCCTCGTAGGTCAGGGTGCCGGAGCGGGACATGACACCGACCCGTCCGGGCTGGTGAATGGAACCGGGCATGATGCCGATCTTACAGGCACCGGGGGTGATGACGCCCGGGCAGTTGGGGCCAATGAGGCGGGCGTCGTAGGACTTCAGCGCCTCTTTGACCTTCAGCATGTCGAGGATCGGAATGCCCTCGGTGATGCAGGCGATCACCCGGATGCCGGCGTCGGCTGCCTCGATGATGGCGTCGGCGGCGAAGGGGGGCGGCACGTAGATCATGCTGGCGTCGGCGCCGGTCTCGGCCACCGCGTCGTGCACGGTGTCGAAGACGGGGCGATCGAGATGGGTGGAGCCCCCCTTGCCGGGGGTGACGCCGCCTACCAGCTGGGTGCCGTAGGCGATGGCCTGTTCGGAGTGGAAGGTGCCCTGCTTGCCGGTGAAGCCCTGGCAGATGACTCGGGTGTTCTTGTCGACGAGAATGCTCATTATTGATCGTAATCCTTGTGCTAGTCCGGCTCAGGCCGCTGCGGCGACCGCTTTCTGGGCGGCTTCGGTGAAGCCCTGGGCGGTGATGAAGTCGAGACCGCTCTCGGCCAGCATCTTCAGCCCCTGCTCCGCGTTGGTGCCTTCGAGTCGCACCACCACGGGGACCTGCACGCCCACGTTCTTCGCTGCGGTGATGACGCCTTCGGCGATCAGGTCGCAGCGCACGATGCCGCCGAAGATGTTGACGAGGATCGCCTCGACACTGTCGTTCGACAGGACCAGCTTGAAGGCTGCCGCCACTTTCTCGGCCGTTGCGCCACCGCCGACGTCGAGGAAGTTCGCCGGGTCGCCGCCATGCAGCTTGATCAGGTCCATGGTCGCCATCGCGAGGCCGGCACCGTTCACCATGCACGCGATGTTGCCGTCGAGCGAGACGTAGTTGAGATCGTGCTCGGCCACCTTGCGCTCGGCCTCGTCTTCCTGCGACTTGTCACGCAGTTCCGCGATCTTCGGCTGGCGGAACAGCGCGCTGCCGTCGA
>JBNLGI010000192.1:0-2475 GCA_050305975.1 Sedimenticolaceae bacterium
CAGCTTCGACATGTCGACCGCGATGTACTCCGGCAGATCCTTGGGCAGGCAGCTGATCTCCACGTCGGACATGACATGACTGGCCTGACCGCCGGCCTTGATGCCGGGACAGCTCTCTTCGTTGACGAAGTGGATCGGCACATGCAGGCGGATCTTCTCGTCGGCCTGCACGCGCTGGAAGTCGACATGCATGATGAAGGGCTTGGCCGGATGGCGCTGCAGGTCCTTCAGCACCACGGTCTGGGCCTTGCCGTCGACTTTGAGGGTCAACAGGTTGGAGTAGAAGGCCTCGTTTTCCAGGGCGTGGGCCAGCTCATGGTGTTGCAGGCTGATCATGGTAGGGTCCTGATGGGCCCCATAGACGATGCCCGGCAGTTGACCGGAACGACGCAGGCGGCGGCTCGCACCTTTCCCTGTGTCGGTCCGGGACTGGGCAATAACTTCGAAATTGGCAGACATGACGATCTCCCGTGCTCAGTGTTTGGGTTTGATGAAGCGCCGTTCCGCGACCAAAACGGCGCACCTGACCGCTGACGTGACAGCGGACGCGCGATTCTAGCAGGATCTGGCTATTTTTCCAGTCTGAATAGACGGGACGCCGGCTTTCCCGGGCTGTTCAGGCCGTGATCGGTCGTGAATCACCGGCAATTAGCGCTTTCGAGTCGGTTGCTGCAGAGTGACTGCAATTCCTCCGCGGGTGTATGCGCTGATGCTCACCCATTCGCGGCACGTATGCTGCAGTCGTGCCTATCCGGGGTAGTGGGTACCCTGCCGGGCAAACCGCACTATGCAAGCGGCGGGTAGTGCTCCGGGTAGGGCGCCTTGGCCACGCCGCTCTCCACCGCCGCGCGGGCAACCGCGGCGGAGACCCTCTCCCGCAGCCGCGGATCGAGCGGTTTGGGGATGATGTAGTCGGGGCCGAACGCCAGTTCGGACAGGCCGTAGGCCTCGAGCACCTCGCCGGGAACTGGCTCGTGAGTCAGGTCCTTGAGGGCGTTGACCGCGGCGATCTGCATATCCTCGTTGATCCGCGTGGCGCGTACATCCAGAGCGCCGCGGAAGATGTAGGGGAAGCCGAGCACATTGTTGACCTGGTTGGGATAGTCGCTGCGGCCGGTGGCCATGATGACATCGTCACGTACGCTGGCGACCAGTTTCGGCCGTACCTCCGGCACCGGATTGGAGAGGGCGAAGACCACCGGTTTCGGCGCCATGCTGGCGATCATCTCGCGGCTGACCAGGTTGGGTCCGGAGACACCGATGAAGATATCGCACTCCTGCATGGCGTCGGCCAGGGTGCGCTTCTCGGTATCGGCCGCTACCGCCCACTTGAAGGGGTTCAGGTCCTTGCGCTGGGTGTGGATGATGCCGCCCCGGTCGATGACGTAGATGTTGTTGCGGCGGGCGCCCATGCTGGTCAGCAGGCGTACGATGGCGATTCCAGCCGCACCGGCCCCGAGAACGGTGATGGTAGCCTCGTCCAGGCGCTTGCCCTGCAGTTCGAGGGCGTTGATCAGGCCGGCGGCGGCGATGATGGCGGTGCCGTGCTGATCGTCGTGAAACACGGGGATGTCGAGCTGCTCGATGAGGGACTGCTCGATCTCGAAACAGTGGGGGGCCGCGATATCCTCCAGATTGATGCCACCGAAGGTCGGTGCTATGCGCATGACCGTCTCGATGAACTCCTGGGGTCGCTTGGCGTTGACCTCGATGTCGAACACGTCGATGTCGGCGAAGTGCTTGAACAGCACGCCCTTGCCCTCCATTACCGGCTTGCCCGCCAGCGGGCCCACGTTGCCGAGGCCCAATACCGCACTGCCGTCCGTGATCACCGCCACCAGATTGCCCTTGGCGGTGTAGCGGTAGGCGCTCTCCGGATGCTCGGCGATCCTGCGCACCGGTTCCGCCACGCCCGGAGTGTAGGCCAGAGAGAGGTCGCGCTGGGTCTTGTTCGGCTTGGTGACCTGGATGGCGATCTTGCCGGGCTGCGGCTGCTCGTGGTACTCGAGGGCGGCGCGGTTGATTTCGGCGTCGAGCTCTTCATCGTGACGGTCGGTCATGGGTGTCTCCATGTAAAAGGGCGTGCAGCGTGGCGAGACGCTGCGTCAATCGCGTATCGGATGCCTGAGGTCAGTCGATGAACAGGGAGCTCACCGACTCTTCGTTGCTGACCCGGCGCATGGTCTCCGCCAGCAGCTCGGCGATACTCACCTGGCGGATGTTGGCGCATTGGGCGGCCTCCTCGGAGAGGGGGATGGTGTTGGTCACCACCAGCTCGTCGAGCCTGGAGTTGCTCAGGTTGGTGACCGCCGGACCGGAGAGCACCGGATGGGTACAGTAGGCCACCACTTTGGCGGCGCCGTGATCCTTGAGGGCGTTGGCCGCCTGACAGAGAGTGCCTGCGGTGTCGACCAGGTCGTCGATCAGGATGCAGCTGCGGCCTTCGACCTTGCCGATGATATTCATCACCTTGGC
>JBNLGI010000193.1:0-17138 GCA_050305975.1 Sedimenticolaceae bacterium
ATCTGCACAGCAAAAAGCCGAAGAAGGTGTTCGATGTTCCCGGCGCGCCGCTGGAGATCCGCTGCGCCTGGCAGCCCGACCACAACTGGTGCGTGACCACCACCGCGCTGACCTCCAAGATCTGGCTCATCTACGAGGATGACCAGGGCGAGTGGCAGGCCGAGGCGGTGGCCGATATCGGCGATCCCTCCAAGGTGCCGCTGCCGGTGGACATCTCCATCAGCTCCGACGACAGCCGGCTCTGGGTCAACACCTTCATGGACGGCAAGACCCGCCTGTTCGACATGAGCGATCCGCACGCGCCGAAGCAGGTCTATGAGAAGGTGATAGGACGTCAGGTCAACATGGCCTCTTCGAGCTGGGACAGCACCCGTATCTACTACACTTCGTCGCTGCTGGCCAACTGGGACAAGAAGGGCGAGGACAACGAGCAGTACTTCAAGAGCTATGTCTGGGACGGTGACAAGCTGGTGGAGAAGTTCGCCATCGACTTCACCAAGGAGAAGCTGGGCCGCGCCCATCAGATGCGTTTCGGCGCCTACTCCCTCTACGGCATGACCCGGCCCGAGGACGACAAGGTCAAGGTCGCCGACCTGGAACCGGCCTACAAGCCCTAGTCCCTGTGGATGCCGGATGAGTCCGCTCATCCGGCTGCAGGCCCCGGCCCATCTCTGAAGCGGGTCTGGGCCGTTGCCGATCTGGAGATTTCATGTTCCGGTTGTGTCAACTCGCGCTGGTGCTGTTCGCTTCGGTCTCGCTGAGCTGGGCCGATTCAGCCTCCCGTTCCCAGGCGGCGCTCGGATACGGTGATCTGGGTTATACCTTGCCGCCCGTGGGCAGCTACGCGCTGCCGCCCTTGGGTCGGGCGGCCGACGGCGAGGTGCTGGATAGCGACGGTCGCCCGCGGCGGCTGTACGACCTGTTTGCCAATCGTTATGTGCTGCTGGCCTTCATCTACAGCAGCTGCAGCGATGCCGACGGTTGCCCGCTCACCTCCCACGTCTTCTACAAGATCAAGGCGGCGATGAAACAGGATCCGGCGCTGGCCGAGGGGCTGAAGCTGATCAGTCTCAGCTTCGATCCCGAGGTCGACACGCCGCAAGTGATGGCCCTCTACGGCAACAATTTCAAATATGCGGGGACGGCTGGGGAGTGGCGCTTCCTCACCACTGCTTCGCAGGAGCGGCTCGCGCCGATCCTCGAGGCCTACAATCAGAACGTCGTACCCGACTCCGACAACGGCGGACAGTCGTCGGGTTTCTCCCATCTGCTGCGGGTCTTCCTCATCGACCCGCAGCGGCGCATCCGCAATATCTACAGCGTCGATTTCCTGCACCACGAACTGCTCATCAACGATGTGAAGACGCTGATGGCGCAGGCGGGATCGGACGCCCATCCGGTCAGGGCGGCGTTCACACCAGCGCCGTCCGACACCCTGTCGCAACCGGGTGACGACAAACGGGGCTACGAGAGCGACAGCTACCGTACCCGTTCGCGCTCCCTGGAGCAGCGCCGTGGCGAGCCGGCCGACCTGCTGGCCATCGCGCAGCATCCCCCCCTGGGGCTGCCTCCGGTTCCGGTGCCCGCCGACAACCCACTGACGCGCGAGAAGATCGAACTCGGGCGGCGGCTCTTCTACGACCGTCGGCTCTCACTCAACGACACCTTCTCCTGCGCCATGTGCCATGTGCCCGAACAGGGCTTCACCAGCAACGAACTGGCGATGGCGGTGGGGATCGAGGGGCGCAGCGTGCGGCGCAATTCGCCGACCCTCTACAATACGGCCTATGCCGCATTGCTGTTCCACGACGGGCGCGAGGAGACCCTGGAGCAGCAGATCTGGGGGCCGCTGCTGGCGAAGAACGAAATGGGTAATCCCTCGGTCGGCCAGGTGCTGCGGAAGATCCGCCGCATCGACGACTACCGGGGGCTTTTCGAAGCCGCCTTCGACGGACGGGGGGTGAGCATGGAGACCCTCGGCATGGCTCTGGCGAGCTACGAACGCACCCTCCTATCCGCCGACTCCCCCTTCGACCGCTGGTACTACGGCGGCGACGCGACGGCGCTCTCGCCGCAAGCACAGCGGGGATTCGAACTCTTTACCGGCAAGGCCGGCTGCGTGGCCTGCCATCACATCGGTGAGGAGTACGCCCTGTTCAGCGACGACCGGCTGCACAACACCGGGCTCGGCTACCGGGAGTCGATGGGTATCCGGCCCGAAAGACAGCCGGTGCTGGTGGCTCCGGGCGTCACCTTCGAGGTCGAGCGTGCCGTCATCGAGCAGGTCGGGGAGGCGCCGCCCCCCGATCTGGGCCGCTACGAGGTGACCCAGAATCCCCACGACCGCTGGAAATACAAGACCCCGAGCCTGCGCAACGTGGCGCTGACCGCCCCCTACATGCACAACGGCGCCTTCACGAGCCTGCGCCAGGTGGTCGATTTCTACGCGGCCGGAGGCATACCCAACGAACTGCTCGATCCGCTGATCCGCCCGCTCCATCTCGTTGAAGCGGAGAAGGAGGCGCTGGTGGCGTTTCTGATCTCCCTCACCGGCAGCAACGTGGACACCCTGGTGGCCGACGCCTTCGCCGCCCCCGTGGGTGATGTGGGCAAGGGCGATCCAAGCTGGGTTCACGGCACCGAGGTGGAGGTGCGTTGATGCGGATGGGACGCGATCGGCTGCATGGAAGGAGGGTCCGGGGTCGGCTCCTCTGCTTGAGCATCAGCCTCGTCTTAGCGTTCGTGTTCACTTCGACGCTCAGTGCCCAGTCGGAGATCGGCGGCGACTTCAGCCTCACGGATCACCACGGTCGTCCCTTCTCCCTGCATCAGATGCAGGGCAAGCTGGTACTGCTTTTCTTCGGCTATACCTACTGTCCCGATATCTGCCCGAACGAACTCGCCAATCTCGCCGCCGTGTTCGATGCGCTAGGACCTGAGGTCGAACAGGTGCGCGGGCTCTTCGTTTCCCTCGATCCTCAGCGCGATACACCGGAGGTGCTGCGGGACTACACGCGCTATTTCAGTGAGAACCTGTTGGGGCTGACCGGTTCAACAGATGAGGTCGAGCGGGTGGCGCGGCAGTATCGGGTCAAATTCCAACGACAGGAAAATCAGGACGGCCGCTACAGCCTGGACCACTCCGCCGATCTCTATGTGATCGACCCGCAGGGAGATCTTGCGGCTGTGGTGCCCTACGGACTACCGCCGGAGCATGTCCTGGAGCTGGTGCGCGGGATGCTGGCCGAGGGGGGGTGAGATGCCAGTCAACCGTTCACCAAGCAATAGGATTGAGTCAATGGGCATTTCGCAGGGGCAGGGCCCCACCCTACAGGCTGCATCCGTCCCGAGGGTGGAGTCATGCCCGCGCAAACCCCTTGGTGGTCAGATATGAACGTGGCACCGCTCAGGATGCCGCATGTTGTGACCCACCCGTCGCCGTCAGCCGAACGGATGCCTCTCATGCGGTGGCTGTATAAGGCGGGATGGCTGTTTGTACTCTGCATGCTCGCCAGACCGGGCGTGGCTGACGGGGTGCTGAAGCCCGTGCCCGATCCGGCTCCGGCGCCCGCCTTCCAACTGTCGGATCTGAATGATCGAACGCATAGGCTCTCCGACTACCGGGGCCAGGTGGTGATCGTCAACTTCTGGGCCAGCTGGTGCGCGCCCTGCCGACGGGAGCTGCCCTCGATGAACCGGGCCTGGCAGCTCCTGCAACCGGATGGCGTCATCATGCTGGGGATCAATCTCGATGAGGAGCCGCAGGCGGTGAGAGCCTTTCTGCACGATTTCCCCATCGACTTTCAGGTGCTGCTCGATCGCGGTGGACGCATGAGCCAACAGTGGCAGGTGAGGGGGCTGCCCACCACCTTTGTGCTCAACGCTCAGGGAGAGGTCGTCTACAAAGCGATCGGTGAGCGGGAGTGGGACGACGAACAACTGCTGCAGCAGCTGCGTGCGCTGGTGACTCCCCGGCTGAGCAGTCGTGAGCCAAGTAAATAGAGGTGACGTTTATGCTGATGATCGAATATCGGGATATGAGCTGGTGGTATTGGCTGGTGACGGCTCTACTGCTCAGCTTGGGACTGGTGGCGACACCGCTGGCTTTTCACGGCGCCATCGGTGTCACGCTCTGGCAGCTGCTCCACTACCGGCTGCGTGAGGGGAGCAACGGCGCCTTTCCGGTGCAGGTGCGTTTCTGGTATCTGATGTTGCTGCTGCTGGCCCTGCCCGGACCGATGCAATGGCTCTACTGGGTGCCGACTATCGGCACCTGGGCCCAGCTCTTTTTCGGCTACTGCACCATGGCCAGGCTGGTCTCGCTGTTGCCCTGGAACCGGTCCGAGCCCTTCAGCGGGCGGCTGCTATGGCGGACCTTCTTCTCCGCGCCGGTGCGCGGAAATATCCTGCAGGGTTTGCCGCCCGCGGGCCCGTCGTGAACGGCAACCGAGTCGGTTGGCGTAGTGTGTAGCCTGGATGGAGCAGGGCGAAATCCAGGGGAAAATGGGGCGAGGCCATTCCCGGATTCCACTTCGTTGCATCCGGGCTACCGGCTGAAAATGTTGATAGCGAGATTCCGATGCAGTCCGGTATGCAACCTGTCAACGATAGCTTACAGGATGCGGCCGTATCAGCTTCTGCAGCAGGCGCATTGAAGGGTCCGGCTTCTGTCGCATTGACGTGAGAATGCAACATCAGACGGATCGTTGCAGAAGCGGTCTTGGCTCTGCCTTTCGAGCGCCGACTGCAGTCGCAGGGATTGCCGTGACAGGGCCTCGTAGTATTCGAGTCGGGCGGGAATCAGGGCTCGCGACAAGTGGTCGGCGTGGTGGCGCTCCGATAGCTGCAGCACGGTGTCGGTGTAACCCAGGCCGGACTGAGCTATCTCCGCCAACAGACGGGCCGAAGGGGTCAGCTCCGGGTCGAGCACCCGCTCCCGTTGTGAACCCAGTGCCTTGGTGTAGTCCCGGCTGTCTCGGGCGGTATCCAGCAGCTCCGCCACGGCCCGCATCTCGTCGAGCAGCTGGAGTGCCCATTCGCGCAGAGGCACCCGAGTGCCTGCGCGATCGAGCTTGAGGGACGGATCGCGGCCGGAGAAGGCCGTGCGGTTGAGATTATCCCGGTTGGCCCGGGAGCGCTCGGGGCTGTGTGCGGGGCTCTCGTGCAAGAGGCAGAAATGGAGGAAGGTCTCAAGAAACAGCAGTTGCTCCCGGGTCGTGCCGGCGGGCGAGAAGGGGTCCACGTCGAGGCTGCGCAGTTCCAGATAACGGATGCCACGGCGCTCCAGTGCCGTGAGCGGGGATTCATCGGCGTGTACTACCTGCTTGGGGCGCACACTGGTGTAGTACTCGTTCTCGATCTGCAGCAGATGGGTGTTGAGCTGGCGCTGTTCGCCATCGACTCGCATGCCGATCGCCTCGTAGGGCGGGTGGGGCGTTTCGACAGCCTGGCGCAGGGTGGCGATGTAGGCGTCCAGGGAGTTGCTGTCGATGAACACCGTCTGGCTGGCCGGCAGCCGGTTGCCGTAGCCCATGTCGCTCATGCGCAGGGAGGTGGCGTAGGGGGCATAGGCGGTCTCCCGGTCGAAGCGCTGCAGTCTTTCGCGGGCGCCGGCGAAGCCGATGTGGGTGGCGGGTGAGGCGCCGAAGAGATAGACCAGCAGCCAGTCGTAACGCTGCACGTTGCGCAGGGTCGCCATGTAACGGTCGGCGACAAACGGCTGTAACTCTCCGCTCATCCCCATGAGTTCCTGCAGCGCGGGCCAGTGGGCTTCGCTGAAGGAGTAGTTGAAATGGACCCCGGCGATCGCCTGCATCATGCGGCCGTAGCGGTGGGCCAGGCCCCGCCTGTAGACATGCTTGGCCATGCCATGGTCCGAGCGGCCGTAGCAGGCGATCGGGACCTCAGCGTCACTGTCGAGGCGACAGGGCATACTGGCGCACCACATCAGCTCCTGATCCAGCTGGCGATGGACGAAGGCTTCGGTTTCGTTCAGGAGGGCAAGCGCCCCCCGGGCATCCCGGCAGGGGGGTGTGATCAGCTCCAGCAGGGCCTCGGAAAAATCGGTGGTGATGCTGGGATGGGTCAGCGCCGATCCCAGAGGGAGCGGGTGGCGCAAGCGGGAGAGGCGTCCTTCGCGGGTAACCCGCAGCGCCTCTCTCTCCAATCCGAGTTTGGCCTCGCGCAGGGTCTCCGGCGCGAGTCTGTCGATAGGGACGAGTCTGTTGCTCATTCCGATTTCCTTTGCCGGCTCGACATGTTGTACAGGACACCCTGTATCAGCCAGGGATCAAGTTAGACGGATTTGAGTGACAAGGGTTCGCTCAGGCGCTGCTCCCTGATCACCCTCCATCAGTCGTAGCAGCGGTCGATAACTTACAGATTAAATGCGGATCACCGCTCTCCGCGTCGTTGAGGCCGGTGCAGGCATCACGGCGCGAATGGACCGGTAGGGTGGGGCCATGCCCCAGTGGCACTTACTTAAACGAAATGGTGTAGGGATCGTCAAAGAATTACGGTGCGGCAAGCCGTACCCTACACGTGATCAAGCCGTAGGGTGCGGCTTGCCGCACCGAAACATGGCTTAAGAAAGTACCATTCGGGCCATTCCCACCAATCCCCCGCTGATTTATGACGTCGGGTACCTGATCTCCGTCGTCCAGCTGCCCGGGGTTATGGTTTATAGTGACACCCCATGATCACCCGCAAGTATCGCTATCTGATCGCGTTGGCCCGCGAGAAGAGCTTCGGTCGGGTCGGGCGGCCCGTTGCCATCCTGCCAAGCGCTAACGGTCAGCCGATCGGCGGCAATTCGGTCGGCAGATCATGAATCCTGTGCGTCAGTTGCTGTCGGTGCGACGGGTGCTGGACAGTGTCCTCTCCCCGAGGGAGAGGACGCTGGTGGCTCGACGACTGAATCAGTCACTTCACAGAGGCAACCGTATTTCATATCGAGTTGAACCGGCGCTGCCTTCCCGGCATGAATGGGTTGCTATGACCAGTCAGTAGCCTTCATAGGAGACCCCATGATAGTCGGTGTCGCCGCTGTTGGCTGAATCACTGTCAGTGTCGTCGGAGGATGAGGTGGTTGTCGTGGTGGTTGTCTTGGTCTTGGTTTTGGTCTTGCTCAGGTTTCCGTTCTCATCGACCGTTTTTGTCTTGGTTTTTGTTTTGGTCACGGTGGTGCTTTCCCCGGCCAGTATCAACGGACTTAGTCTCCTGCTCATTGGCGCTGACGCGGAATAGTCAATGAACGCCGTCTCATCCATGCCGAGAAGCGTATGGGTTACGGCCGCGGACAGGTTGCCGCCGGCCAATGCCACGATCACTGTGGCGAATAGAAAGCTTGTAAATCTATTCATGATTGCTCTCCTCCTGGTCGTTTGTACATTCCATGCGGACACACGGACTGTGAAGGAGAGATTACAGATTTGGGATTGCGACTGATGTCGAAAATTTCACCCGGGTCGTGTGCAATATTCCCATGTCGATGTGCCCCGGCTGGCGTGCCTATCGACCGGTGACGGGCTGCGGTTCATTTCAAAACCGTATGGCGGTTTTCAGCTTCTTTCGATCCACCCGTGGATCATCTTTAGTTGGTAGCCTGGATGGAGCGAAGCGTAATCCAGGAGATCAGGCTGCAGGCTTCCCGGATTCCACTTCGCTGCATCCGGGCTACTCCAGCTTGGAGCTAAGTCAGGGGATACGCCGGTCATCGAATGTCATAAGAAAAGGGAACGGTGACGAAGGAAAGATATGGCTTGTCAATCGTCACCGTCCCCTTTCTTTGGAGTGTTCTACTCCGATCCCATAGGCGTAGCGGTTATGGGATGAGGTTTACTGAACCGTGTATTGCACCCTGTTCGAAACCTGCTGATAAGATCCGCTGATGTACTTCTCGAGGTAGACCTGAATGGTGCTGCCGACCGTATTTCGGTAATAGGTGTAGGAGAGTTCGTTGCTGGCGTTGCGTTTCAAGGCGACCGCGCCATCCTTGATGATCACCCAGTTCACGCTATCCCCCAATGAGCCGCTTCGCGTGACCTTGTAACCGGAACCCAATGTCAATGTGAAGTTGTTGGTCTCCACCACTGCCGGCAGCGAGTACGACACGACGTTGGACACAACCCGATATCCGCCATCGATATACTGTTCGAGCCATACGCGATAGGAGGAGCCGGCCCTGTTGTTGTAATAGGTGTATGCCAACTCGTTTGCCGCGTTACGCTTGAGGACGATTGCGCCGTCTTTTTCGATCACCCAGATGGCCGGGTCGCCGATCTGCCCGCTACGGGTCAGGCGATAGGATTGATCGACGCTCAAGTCGTAGGAAACCGTCGTCTCAACCGTGTATTCGACAACGTTGGAGACAACCTGATAGCCGCCGTCGATATACTGCTCCAGCCAGACGCGATAGAAGGAGCCCGGTGTATTGTCGAAATAGGTGTATGTCAGCTCGTTCGCGGCGTTGCGTTCCAGAACGACTGTGCCGTCTTGTTCGATCACCCAGACAGCCGGGTCGCCGATCTGACCGCTGCGGCTCAGCTGATAGGATTGATCGACTGCCAAATCGTAGGAGACCGTATCAATGGTGTATTCGACAACGTTGGAGACGCGCTGGTAATAACCATCGATAAACCGGGTCAAGTAGACCTGGAAGCTGCTGCCGTCCGTATTGCTGAAGTAGGTATAGGTCAGTTCATTGGCGGCGTTGCGTTGCAATACGACCTTGCCGTCTTTGACGATAACCCAGGTGAGTGAATCGCCCAGCCCGCCGCTGCGTGTGATTGCGTAATCCGGCCCAAGCGAAACGGTATAGTCGTAGAATGCCGGTTCGCTGTATTCCACGATATTGGAAACCGCCTGGTACTGGCCGTTCAGATACATCTGCAGCCAGATACGGTAGCTGGAGCCGGGCACGTTATTGAAGTAACTGTAGGTCATCTCATCGCTGGCGTTCCTCTCCAGTACGATCTGACCGTCCTGTTCTATCACCCAGCTGATCGGATCCCCGGGCTGGCCGTTGCGTCTGACCTGGTTCAGCTGATCCACGGTGAGCGTGAATTCGGTCTGCCCCACTTGGTATTCGAGGGTGTTGGAGACCTTTTCATACTGGCCGTCGATGAACTTCTTGAGCCAGACGCGGTAATTGCTGCCGGCTATGTTGTTGTAGTAGATGTATGAGAGTTCATTGGCAGCCGAGCGCTCCAATACGATCTCTCCGTCTCGCTCGATGACCCAGGTCAGAGAGTCTCCGATCTGACCTGAGCGATGCGCTTCAAACCCATCAGCCAGAGTCAGTTCGTACTGGTCTGTGGTGCCGGGAGTGTACTCGACGATATTCGATACACGCTGGTAGCTGCCGTCGATAAATTGCTCGAGCCAGACGCGGATATTTGATCCTGGCAGGCTGTAGAAGTAGTTGTATTGAAGTTCGCCTGCGGCGCTGCGGCTCAGGGCGACGGTGCCGTCGCGTTCAATCACCCAACTGACCCGGTCGCCGATAGCGCCGGTTCTATGGAGCGTGAAGTCGTGGTCGATGCTGAGGTGATAGCTGTCGTCCGAAGAGACCGGCTGGGGGTCTGGCGGCTGGATGCTGACGGCCAGATCTTCCGTTTCGCCATAGTAGTAGATTTCGCAAGGTTGCGCGTAGGAGCCGTACTTCATGGTAACGCGCAGAGTGGAGTGCTCGACACCGGGATCACTCGTCACTGAGATGGGAACGCTGACCGGACCGCGTGAGGATGTTTCAAACAGCTGCTCGTCGGCGCTGAACAGCATGTCGCCATTCAGATCCAGCCAGCCACGCCAGTAGACGGTGTAGTTGTAGCTTCGATAGCCCGGATTCAACTCGATGGTGCTGCTGCCCTGAGGCAGGTTGATCTCCGGGGTTTCGGTGGCATTGTAGCCACCGTTGTTGCCGCTTTCGACCAGGCTGCCACCCGCGGTGATGGACTGTTGCCAAAAATAATACGAGGAGCGTGCTTTGGAGTCACAGTAGTTGCCGGCTGTTGCCTGTGACATGTAGATAAGGGAAAAGAGACTGAGAATTAATAGAGCAGAAAGTGTTTTTTTCATTACTGTCCTTTCCTGAGGCTGAGACAATCCTTGATCCATGAGTGGAAAATCATGGGGTACGGGTGAGCGATCCGTCATTGGCCCAGCAGGGAAAGGAAATAGGTGTGGTGATGCAGTGATTCACACTTCCCTATGCTGAGAGTCCTTTTGAATGTGTCCCTAATGATACATAACAATATGTCACAAGCAAGTTGACATTCAGTCTGTTCGATTCGAGTGCGACGAATTAAATTCCTGACGCCGTTGAGTCATTGAGTTCTGGGCCTGGGAAAGATGGTGACAAATGGCGTATTGCCGACATAGTGTCGGTATGCACCCAAACATGCCTTCGATATCAGGCAGCTATCCTGTTGGTGCCGGTATGTTGTGCCGCAGTTGTTGGACAGGCGGACTTATCCGTGCTTTGGGCGTGACGCGCGTGTCCCTGCGGGCTAAAACCGCGCCAGGGTCTCCCCGCTCTTCTCGATCCAGCCGTGGATCATCTTTTTGGTCGTCATGCCGCTGCTGCAGTTGCCGTCCTTGTCGATGACGATGACGCCGCCGCGCCCTTTGACCTTGCGCTTTAGGTAGTCGAGGCCGGCTTGGGTGGCCTGCGGGCCGTCCATCCCCTGCATGAGCATGAAGTCGGAGACGGTCTTGCCGATCAGGGTGCGCATGAAGTCCTCGCCGTAGCCAGTGGCGGAGACGGCGCAGGTCTCGTTGTCGGCCCAGACGCCGGCGCCGACAATAGGGGAGTCCCCCACACGACCCATGCGCTTGTTGACGATGCCGCCGGTGGAGGTGGCGGCGGCCAGGTTGCCCTGGGGGTCGCGCGCCACGGCGCCGATGGTGCCGTACTTCTGATCCTCGCTCTCGCTGTCGTCGTGGTCGAGCATGATCTTGTGCTTCAGCCGCGCCTGTTTGAGCTGTTCCACCCGGTCGGGGGTATAGAAATAGTTGTCGGGCTCCCGCTCCATGCCGCAGTGGTCGGCGAAGCGCATGGCGCCCTCGGCGATCAGCATCACGTGTTCGCTCTCGGTCATCACGTAGCGCGCCAGCTGGATCGGGTTGGCGATGTTCTGCACCGCCGCCACCGCCCCCGCGGAGAGGTCGCGGCCGTCCATGATGGCGGCGTCCATCTCCACCTTGCCGTACTCGTTGAGCACCGAACCGCAGCCGGCGTTGAACACCGGATCGTCCTCCAGCAGGGAGGCGCAGGTCTCCACCGCCTGCAACGCGGAGCCGCCCAGTTCGAGCACCTCGCGGCCGTGTTCCAGGATGCGGCGGATACTCTCCAGATAGCGTACGGCTGTCTTTTCGTCCTTGACGTTGTCGAGCGCGCCCGCGCCGCCGTGAATCATGAGCGAGTAGTGACCCTGCTGGTCCATGTTCGAAATGTCCTGATCAACGCCCGGAGATGGATCCGGACATGGTTAGTCGAGCGGGGGATCGAGCCGGGCCTCCAGTTCTTGACGGGTCGCCTGTTGATAGGCTTCGGGTCCGGCGATAAGGACCATGAGCTTGCCCGCCAGTACAGTGCCCCAGTTGACGATGATCACGCCCCGTCCGGTCTCCCGCTCGTATTCGAGACCGGAAAGGTCGATGTCGGCCAGGTTTCTGTGGCGGGTCGAGAGGGTGACGGCGTACCACTCGGGAATACCCATCTTAACGGCAATCAGGGTCGGATACGAGGCGCCGTTGTAGCGCGGATTACACTCGATGGCGGGAAAGCGCAGGCCGCGATCGGTCTGGCTCACTGCCAGGTCGAAGGCGAATATCCCCTGCATGCTCCGTTGCGCCATCCACCTGGCCATGGGTTCGACGATCTCCCAAGGTTCATGGGAGGCGGGGTGACGATTGCCTTGGTGGACGAAGCCGTCGAGGATCTGTTCGGTAGCGGCTAGTCGCGTGAGCTGCCCGTTGTCGGCCAGATACTGCAGATTGAGAAAAGACTCGGCCACCACCTCCTCCTGAATCTGTATCGGCACATCGCGTTCGAATCGTGTCAGGGCCCGATCCAACTCACCGGCATCGGCGCAACGGTAGATGCCCACGCCCGAGACCGACACCGCGGCTTTCAGATAACAGGGAAAGACGACTTCGCAGCGCGCTTGCGGTGTCACCGCGGCGACACTGTCGAAACAGCGCGTTTGCGGAACGTCGACACCCAACTCCTCGGCCAGGGCCATGAAGTTGTTCTTCGAGTTGATGAATTGCACGGTTTCGAACCAGCCGCGATCACCCCAGACCCGGGACTCGTGCGGGCCGTAGAAGAAGACCGAGGGCTTGAATCCTGCGTGGCGCGCCAGCTGTTGCAGATCGAGGTTCCAGATCACGTTGCTGCTGTAGGGCAGGCCGACACGCTGATAGTGCGCCGCGATGTCACGCCACAAGGGTTGCAGATCGGGGTGCAGTTGGATGATATCCCGCGGACCGGTGATGCCGAGCGCTCTGCCGGAGTAGAGATGGTTGCCCACCACGCCGTCGGCAGTGCAGTGCATGATGTCGTGGTTGAGGACATGCTTCGGCGTCATGAACTGGTGATTGAGGGCGGCGGACATGGGGGACCTCCATGTGGAGCTGCTGTCGTTCGGGTATCGCTAATCCCCGCAAGGATCGGGCCAGGGAATTTCGCCCGGAAACGGCGCGAACATGCACCGTCCTGGCACATTCGCTCTTTCTACTCGGAGCTCGCGCCTCTTTCCAGTGCGTCTGTTGAGTGAAGCCACTATGCTGTTTTTCACTATTTTTTGTAAAAACAAAACAAATTCATCGAATAATCAGGGGCTCCGCATATTGAATCGTGTGCTCACTTCACTAGCCTATTACTTACGTGACAGCGATGATCGATATGCGCGCATGATGCACGAGGAGGAGAGCCGATGCCCTTGATGAGTATGCGGGCGCTGCGCCACCAGGTATCAGGAGAGGCCGTGCCGCCGAAGGCGCTGGTCGAACTGCTGCAACAGGCCGACGTGCGACTGAACGGCGAGCGCGCCTGGGATATCCAGGTGCGGGACGACGCGTTCTATCGCCGGATCCTGACAGAAGGCTCGCTGGGTTTCGGCGAGAGCTACATGGATGGGATTTGGGACAGTCCGCGTCTGGATGAACTCTTTCATCACCTGTTGCAGGCCGACCTCGATGAGAAGTTCAAGGGGTGGTTCAAGTTGAGGCTTGTCATCGATCTGATGAAGCACTTTCTCTTCAACGCCCAATCGCCGCGACGCGCATTTCAGGTCGGTGAACAACACTACGATATCGGCAACGACCTGTTCGAAACGATGCTCGACAGCAGTATGAGCTATTCCTGCGGCTACTGGGAACAGGCCGACAATCTGGAACAGGCGCAGCATCACAAACTGGAACTCATCTGCCGTAAACTGCGGCTCAGGCCAGGCGAGCGTCTGTTGGAGATCGGCTGCGGCTGGGGCGGTCTGTTACGCCATGCTGCGAAACACTACGGGGTCGAGGCGGTGGGGATCACGGTCTCGCAGGAGCAGCGGAAACTGGCGCAGGCGCGTTGCCAGGGGCTGCCCGTGACCATCGAGTTGACGGACTATCGCGAAGTGGATGGCGAATTCGACAAGGTGGTCTCTGTCGGTATGTTCGAACACGTGGGGCAGAAGAACTACCGCACCTATTTCGAAACCGTCAGCCGAGTGCTCAAGGATGACGGACTCTTCCTGCTGCATACCATCGGCAACCACCACACGGTCAAGACTCTGGATCCCTGGATCGAGAAGTACATCTTTCCCAACGGCAAGCTGCCGTCGGCACGGGAGCTCACCCGCGCACTGGAAGGGCTCTTCCTGATCGAGGATTGGCATAACTTCGGCCGGGATTACGACCGCACCCTGATGGCCTGGTGGGAGAACTTCGATCGCGCCTGGCCACGCTTGGAACATAATTACAACGAGCGCTTTTACAGGATGTGGAAATACTATCTGCAGAGTTGCGCCGGTTTCTTCCGCAGCCGGCAGGGGCAGCTTTGGCAGCTGGTCCTGAACAAGCGGAGTTATCCGGGGAGCTATCGTTCGGTGCGGTCACTGTCCGCAACGGATTGACCGGATCGGCTTAACGGTGCGGCAAGCCGCACCCTACGCAGTGTTCATCGGCAGATCGGTGGGGCCCTGCCCCACCATAAATCCTGTTCACCAATCCCCACGATCGATTCCGGTAGGGTGCGGCTTGCCGCACCGAAATCGACCTATAATTGCCCTACTGCACACTACCCACAGTTATGACCGATCGAGGTGAAGTGCCTGTGGGGGTAGAAGGGCCAGTGCCTGTGAGTGAGCCCGTACCGGTGTCAATCACATAACCCGACACGCTGTTCGATCCGTTATTGGCGACATAGACATAGCGTCCAGACGGATCGACAGTGATTGATTGCGGATTACTTTCCGTGAGTACGTTCGAGCCGGGTGTCAGTGCGCCAGTCGTTTGGTTGATCGAATATGGCGTAATATTCTGGGAACTCTGATTGGCAACATAAAGGTACTCACCCAGTGGATCGATTGCTATTGAGAAAGGAGCGCTACCGGCAGGGAAGGGAGCGCCAAGTGAGATGAGTGCCCCGGTCAATGGGTTGATCCGATATGCTGATATGTTGTATGAGGCGATTCCGATATTCGCCACGTAGACAAAGCGGCCGGTCGGTTCGACGGCGACAGCATTGGGTGCACTACCGGCCGCCGCAGGAGTGCCAACGGCGGTCAGGTCTCCACTGATGGGGTCGATTGAAAAGGTGGAAACACTGTTACTCGGGCTGGTGTTGGCGACATAGGCGAATCGGCCTGTCGGATCGATTGTGATAGCGATAGGATCAACTGAAGTGGTAGGTGAATTGGTGAGCAGACTGATAACGCCATCAGCTTGATTGATGCTGTAGGAAGAAAGGGTATTGGAGCCCGTGTCCGCCACATAGAGAAACCGTCCCGATGGCTCGACAGTCAGGGATTCTGGCCCGAATGAAAGTGTATCGAGGGAGAAGGGAGAACCAGTAATCTGACTTAATACTCCTGTTGTTTGGTTGATTGTGTAGCCTGAAATGTTGCTCGAATTGCTATTCGAGACATAGGCAAAACGCCCAGCGGGATCGGATGCAATAGCACTGGGGCCTGTTCCTGTAGCAATAGGGGAGCTGAGTGAAGACAGGGTGCCATTGCTGGCATTAATGGAATAAGCGGAGACGCTGTTTCCTGTCGTAATGTTCCCATTCACCACATAGGCAAATCGTGGCGTAATCATTACCTCGCTTGTGTCGCTGTAGTAGGTCACCGCGGATGGCATGCTTCTCGATGCCAGTATGCTCAGCTCGCTAAGCTGGCCGTTGTTCTGATTGATGGTGAAGAGACTGAGAGTATTGTCGCTTTCATTGGCTACGGAAATGAACTGCCCGGTGGGGTCGATGTCAATCGACTCCGGCATGTTGCCCGCCGCACAGGTCGCGGTGGTGGTGCAGTTGACCGCGGAGAGGGTGCCGTCGCTCTGGATCGCGAACAGGGAGACACTGCCTGCGGCCTGCTTGCTGATCATGTAGAGCCACTGTCCCGTGGGGTCGATGGCCAATGCCTGGGGTACGAGTCCGGTGGTCAGCAATGCGCTGGAGGTGTTGGGAATCAGCACACCCGAAGCATCCACGGTGAAGAGTCCGATATCGCCTGAGGTGCTATTCGCAACATAGGCGAAATTACCGTCCGGCGTGATGGCGATATCGATTGCACCCGTGCCTCCGGATGAGACCGGAGATCCGGTTACCGATGCCAGGGTGCCGTCCAGCGGATCGATGGCGTAAATCGTGACGTCACCGGAGGTGTCATGGACCGCATAGAGAAAATTACCGCTGGGGTGAAGGTCGAGCTTGACGGGATGGGTGCTGCCTCCTGAACTGTCGTCAATCGGAGGCTGCACGGCATTGATGCCGCTGAGCGCGCCGCTGGAAGGGTCCTTTTGATGTACGGTGATCGTGTCGGTGCTTTGATTGGCCACATAGGCGAAGGATCCGCTCGAGCCGAATGCCATGGAGACCGGCGTGCCGCCACCGGTTCCGCAGGTGAGATTGACTGAGGTGGCGTCGCAGTTCGACGGGGTGAGCGTTCCCGACAGACTGTCAATCTGAAACAGACTGATATCGAGCGAGTTGTTGTTGAGTGTGTAGGCGAATTGTCCGCTCGGGTCGATGACAAGATCGGTCGGGCCGTCGCCGACGAAGCCATCCCCGCTCTGTACATACCCGTGATGTCTCAGCCGCCCCGTGGTGTTGTCGGCAATCAGGACCGATACGGTGTCATCGCCGAAGTTGGCCACATAGGCGAAACGGGCGACCGTTGTTGCAGGCGGTGGCGGCGGGGGTGTGCCGCCACCGCCGCCACCGCCGCCGCAGCCGGCCACGGTCAGCAGCAGGAGTGCGAGCAAGGGTGCGAGGTGCGTGATCCGAGTGACGGTGTTTGGCCGATGCGTGTGCTGCATATGTCTCATCATCCTGGTGAAGCTGTCAGTGGCGAGGGGAGTTCGTCGAACCGTTTGCGCTGGGTGCAGACGCCTCTCTACCGGTCTGTCGTAAATCCCGGAGGTGGATGCCGGTAACGGTCGTCTCCAATACATGGTTTCAGCGAGTATAACCCATGACACCGGGCTTGAAACGCGTACAGGAAGAAAACCTGAACGAAATCAGTAGTCTTAAGTAAAAATTAAGGAATCGGTACGGCTGGTCTCCTGGATTACGCTGAGCTGCATCCAGGCTACGGCGAGGCTGGTTCAGGTGCGAAGCGGTAGCCCGGATGCAACGCAGTGGAATCCGGGGAATCGGGAAAGCGGGTCTCCTGGATTACGCTGCGCTGCATCCAGGCTACGGCGCTACGGTTTGGTTACGTCTGGTCTGGCCTGTGAACGCAGCGACCAGAGGATGTCGCAAGCCTTTTGCAACAAGCCGTCGTACGGATGCTTGGGCATGGGGCGGTCACACAATTCGCCGTCTAGACTTAGATGGAGTGCCGATGCTTCGTGATGCCAGTCGTGACCAGCCGCTGGCCAACGCCTGATCCTCCGCTGGCATGAGGTTGTGGCTATCCGCTGAA
>JBNLGI010000194.1:0-6912 GCA_050305975.1 Sedimenticolaceae bacterium
CTTTCGTCTACAAACGCATCTGGACCTCGGACGACGCCTGGGTCAGGAAACCGACCGCCGCCAACCAGCCGATACTGATGTCCTGCGGTAACTGGAAGGTCATGGGCAGCGACATGGTCTGTTACTTCGGCGGTTACAAGACCACCTACGACTATTCGGTCAAGAAAGCCATCCCCGAGGGGGCGAGCTGCGAGCGGGACGGACAGTGCCAGTTCAAGTGCACGTCGCAGACGTTGCCGCAAAAGGCGGCGCCCAAGCTGAAAGCGCCTGCCCAGCTGAAGATACAGTAGTGCCGAGTGGTCTGATGGCGAGCGTGCGGCTGCAGACGCCTTCTTGCGCTGCCTGCCGCAAAGGTCTCACCTGTATGATATTTATTGATGGTTAGCCTGCTCACCCGTCTGTTTCCGCTCTGGGCGGTTCTGTTCTCGCTCCTCGCCTACAGCTTCCCGAGCTCCTTTGCCGCCATGAAACCGGCGATCGTGCCCTTGCTCGGCGTCGTTATGTTCGGCATGGGGATGACGCTCACCTGGCAGAATTTCCAGGCGGTGCTGGCACGGCCCCAGATCGTCGGCCTGGGTGTGCTGATGCAGTACCTGGTGATGCCGCTGGCCGCCTGGCTGGTCGCCCTGGCGCTGGATCTGCCGCCCTTTCTGATGGCGGGGCTGGTGCTGGTCGGGGCCTGTCCCGGCGGTACGGCCTCCAATGTGGTCTGCTATCTGGCGCGGGGGGATGTGGCACTCTCCATCACCCTGACCACGGCTTCCACATTGCTGGCGATTGTGCTGACGCCGCTGCTGACCTGGCTCTATGTGGGGCAGAAGGTGCCGGTGCCGGTGGCGAGCATGCTCTGGTCCATCTTCAAGATTGTGTTGCTGCCGGTGTCTCTGGGGGTGCTGGTCAACACGCTGTTCGGGCGGCGTCTGCATGGGGTCAAACACCTGTTTCCGCTGGTCTCGGTGGTGGCGATCGTGGTGATCATCGCCATCATTGTGGCGCTGAACCGGGACAATATCGCCTCGATGGGCGTTGCCGTTGCCCTGGCGGTGATGCTGCACAACCTGTTCGGATTGACGTTCGGTTACTGGATACCCCGATTGATGGGGCAGGAGGAGCGGATCTGCCGCACCCTGGCGATCGAGGTGGGGATGCAGAACTCCGGCTTGGGGGTGGCGTTGGCGGTGAAGTATTTCTCAGCGGCGGCGGCTTTGCCCGGGGCGCTGTTTTCCATCTGGCACAATCTGTCCGGCTCGATGCTGGCTGGATATTGGTCGCGGCGCGTGCGATGATCCACGGCGATCGCTGATGGAGTAGTAGCCATACCGCGATGGACTGGAGCGATGAGTGATCTATTTCGGAGTCTGCAATAATGGAACTTCGCCACCACCATGATGGGTCCCTGTCCCGGTAAACTGAGGATGGGCAGCGTCTATCCTGAGATGCTGTAGGTTTGGTCTCTCTGCCCTGTTTCCCTCCGGAAAGGGGAGTGAGGCTGGGTGGGTTATGAGCGAGCTAAGTCAATACACAATTGACGAAATGTTGATGGAATCCCAATCGAGTTTGTTGGGAAATGTTGCTAGAAAATGAACGGAATTTTACAGGAAGTGGATGTGTCGTATTCATCTCGTCGATTAGCAATGTGTTTGGTGTTTGTTTTGTCCAATATCCTGCTTAGTGGATGTATGCATGATTCCGGGTCTTCTGTCGCGCCTTATGGCAGCCGTTCTGTCATGGATATCGACATGGACTCTTCGGGAGAGATCATGAGCTACGCTCGGTATGAGATCAATGATGCTGGAGACAGGATCAAGGAAACGCATTATTCAAGTGCGGGATTGGATGGGGTGTGGCTGAACGATGATGACATTATTAGTGATTATACCGAGCGAAGTGAAAATGTGACGGATCGGACTGTGACTACCAGGCGGTTTAACGAGGCAGGGTTGGACGGCACGTGGTTTACCACCGATGACTCCCTGAGGGGTTACACGACCAGTAAGCTCAACGAAGCTTTAGACCCTACCTTTAGTGTGACCTACAACGGTGCCGGTATCGATGACCAATGGCTGACAGAGGATGATGATCTGAGCAGTTATTCAGTCCGGAAGTACAATGCCGCTGAGGCTTTATCAAATGAAGCATTTTATACATCGGATAGTATCGGGGTTGATTCGGTTTGGTTCACTGATGACGATACGCCTGTGCAGAATACTGCTTATGAATACGATGCCGACAATAGACTCACAAAGGTAGTGCATCATATCGATGCCGGGATAGACGCCACCTTGTTTACAGCGGATGACACGCCAGGGACTTACACTGCGTTTGCCTATGATGGCGCTGGAAATAGAATTACCAGCATTTCTTACGACGGTCCGGGGCAGGATTTCGTATGGTATACCGCGGATGATGATGTGGCAGGTTATGATGGGTTTGAATACGATGTCCGGGGGAATCTTGAAAAATATGTTGTGTATACGGGTGAAGGTTTGGACAACGCCTGGTTTACATCGGACGATCAGGTTTCGGCGTACGCTCAACGGACATTTGACGCTGAAAATAAACTGACCAGATCCGTCACATACTATTCTACGCCGATGACAGGAGGAGCGCTTGTTCCATTGAGTTACACCACCTTTGAATACGATGGTGAGCTACTCGCGAAGACCGAAACATTCACGGACGCCGGCGTTGATGGCGAGTGGTTTACTGCAGATGATGTGATCGGAGGTCGGTCTTTCTATTCGCCTTGCATGTGCGACAGCACGATTCCCGCGCTATTTTTTCCTTGGGTTGCTTTTTCGATTCTAACGGGCGCAGGTACTGATTCGGGATATGGCTCGGGAGTTTCAGTAACGGCTTCGCGTCCCGAGTAAAAACAAAGATGATCTGCGGTAATTCAAGCCGGATATCATTCGGCAGATCGGCGGATGATGGTTCGTTGGGAATTCCTGCCAAGGTCGCAAGGCGATGAATCGTTAAGAGAGCCTTCTTTCATAATCCTCATAAGAAAACCTTCTGACAACCTCGACTTCTCCGTTCTCGTGGGCGATGGCGATCGACGGGTGGGCCACTCCATTGAACATTGTGGTCTTCACCATGGTGTAGTGGATCATGTCCTCGAAGATCACCCGGTCGCCGATCTTCAGCGGTTGGTCGAAGGAGTAGTCGCCGATGATGTCGCCGGCCAGGCAGGTCATGCCACCGAGGCGGTAGCTGTGGGCCTTCACATCGGGGTTGTCGGCGCCGCGCACTTCGGCGCGGTAGGGCATCTCCAGCACGTCGGGCATGTGCGCGGTGGCGGAGGTGTCGAGGATGGCGATGTCGATGCCGCCGCGCCGGATGATGTCGAGCACGCTGGAGACCAGCGGGCCGGTGCGCCAGGCGATGGCGGAGCCCGGCTCCAGCACCACCTCCAGGTGGGGGTGGCGTTGGCGGAATGCGCTGAGGGCGCGGATCAGCCGCTCCACGTCGTAGCCGGGGCGGGTCATCAGGTGGCCGCCGCCCAGGTTGCACCATTTCATACTGGGCAGCAGGTGGCCGAAGCGTTTCTCCACCGCCTGGATCAGTCGCTCCGTGGAATCGGCGTCGCATTCGCAGAGGGTGTGCACGTGGATACCCTCGATGCCGTCAGGCACGCCGTCGATCACCTCTTCCCTGGGGATGCCGAGGCGGGACTGCTCGCCGCTGGGGTTGTAGAGGGCGGTCTCCACTTCGTCCACCCGGGGATTGACCCGCAGGCCGCAGGAGATGCCGGCGGCCAGGGCCTGCTCGCCGAGGCGTTCCCACTGGCTCAGGGAGTTGAAGGAGATGCGGTCGGAGAGCCGGATCAGATCGGGGAACTCGGCGTCGGTGTAGGCCGGCGCGTAGAGGTGAACATGGCCGCCGAAGTGTTCGCGGGCCAGGCGCGCCTCGTTGTAGGAGCTGGCGGAACAGCCCGAGAGATACTCGCGCACGATGGGAAAGCTCGACCACATGGCGAAGCCCTTGAGCGCCAGGATGATGGTGCAGCCGCTCGTTTTCTGGACCCGGTCGATCAGTTCCAGGTTGGCGCGCAGTTTCGCCGCCTCCAGCAGATAGCAGGGAGACGGCGCCTGGTCGTAATCGATCATGTCTCGGGTAGCGCGTCGATGTCGATATCGCACTCGACGTCGTGCCAGGGCAGCCCGTAGCTGTTGAGTGCCTGCATGAACGGATCGGGATCGAACTGCTCCATGTTCCACACGCCGGGCTGCTTCCACTGGCCTTCGAGCATCATCTTGGCGCCGATCATAGCCGGCACGCCGGTGGTGTAGGAGACGCCCTGGGCGCAGGTCTCCCGGTAGCACTCCTGGTGGTCGCAGACGTTGTAGATGTAGCGTGAGACCGGTTTGCCGTCCTTCTCGCCCCTGGCGATGATGCCGATGTTGGTCTTGCCCTTGGTGCGCGGACCCAGGCTCGCGGGATCGGGCAGCAGCGCCTTGAGGAACTGCAGGGGCACGATCTGCTGGCCCTGGAATTCCATCGGCTCGATGCTGTCGAGGCCCAGGTTCTGGATCACTTCGAGATGCTTGAGGTAGCTGTCGCCGAAGGTCATCCAGAAACGCCAGCGCTTGACCTCGGGCAGGTGCTTGCTCAGCGACTCCATCTCCTCGTGGTAGAGCAGGTACATCTTTTTGGGGCCGATCTCGGGGAAGTCGAAGACGCGGGAGATCTCCATCGGCTTGGTGGTCACCCAGCCGCCGTTCTCCCAGTAGCGGCCGTTGGCGGTCACCTCGCGGATGTTGATCTCCGGGTTGAAGTTGGTGGCGAAAGCGTAGCCGTGGTCGCCCGCGTTGCAGTCGAGGATGTCGACGCTGTCGATGCGGTCGAAGTGGTGCTTCAGCGCATAGGCGGTGAAGACGTTGGTCACGCCCGGATCGAAGCCCGAGCCGAGCAGGGCCATCAGTCCGGCCTGCTTGAACTTGTCCTGGTAGGCCCACTGCCACTTGTATTCGAACTTGGCCTCCTCGGGCGGCTCGTAATTGGCGGTGTCGAGGTAGTCGATGCCGGTGGCCAGACAGGCGTCCATGATGCTCAGGTCCTGGTAGGGCAGGGCCACGTTGATCACCATCTTCGGCTCGATCTTGCGGATCAGCGCCACCAGCTCGTCGACATTGTCGGCGTCGACCTGGGCGGTCTTCACCTTGCCGCCGCCGATCTCGGAGGCGATCTGGTCACACTTGGACAGCGTGCGGCTGGCCAGCCAGATGTCACTGAAGACCTCGGGCAGTTGCGCGCACTTGTGGGTCACCACACGGCCGACGCCACCGGCGCCGATGATCAGAACTCGACTCATGATTCATATCCCGGAATTGAGAACAACATTGGGGGGGATTTTAGTAGCTGATGGGGGAGGTGTCTTGTGGTTTTTGTCAGCGAATCAAGACCAATAGACGCAAATAAAGCGTAGGGTGCGGCTTGCCGCACCGATATGTCATGGGATCGGCTAAATGGTGCGGCAAGCCGCACCCTACAGGTGATTCGAGATTTCCAGGAGATTGCCGTCGGGGTCGCGCAGGTAGACGGAGAGAATGGGACCTTCGGCGCCGGTGCGCTGGATGGGGCCCTGCTCGATCCCGACATCACAGGCTGTCAGATGGGCCATGACCTCGTCGAGCGGGGTGTCGCTGATGAAGCAGAGGTCACCGGAGCCGGGGGTGGCCTGCCGGGCCTTGGGTTCGAACTCCTTGCCCAGCTGGTGCAGGTTGATCTTCTGCCGGCCGAAGGCCAGGGCCTTACGGCCGCCGGCGAAGGTGACGACCCGCATGCCGAGCACGCGGGTGTAAAAATCACAGCTGGCCTCGATGTCGCGGACGGTGAGGACCAGGTGGTCGAGTCGGTCGATGTGCATGCGTCGGATGCCGGAGAATGAGGGCTAGAGCTCTTCCGAGTCGTCCAAAGGGTCGACCTTCGTGTCTTCGTCCAGGGGCAGCTCCCGGGGGCCGAACTCCTCTTCCATGCGTTCTTCGATCAGGCGGCGCACCCGGTGACCGAGCGGGCCCACCAGTTCGTCGTGCAGGACCTGGGTCAGGCGTTCGCTGGCCTCGTCGATGGCCTTCTCCACCGAGCGGATCACCAGTGGGTGCAGCTCGGACTGCAGCTGGGCGACGATGTCGTCGCGCATGGAGAGCAGCACCTCGTCGTACTCCGGGGTGGCCGGGGTGTACTCCTCGGAGTCGACGTCGTCGAATTCGATGTATTCCGAGTCTCGCTCCAGCTCCTCGGGTGTGACGATGTCCTCCAGCAGCGGGATCTCTTCGTCTTCGGGGCGGTCTGGGGGATCGATGGTCATCTACTTGATGTCGTGTTTGTTCAGGGGGTAGCCCCGATCGCGGTAGAAGCGGAAGCGATCGCGTCCCGCTGCGACCACCTGCGGCTCCTGGTCGATCACCTCCGCCACCCGTTCGAAGCGGCTGAAGCATCCCGGCACCTCGTTGGCCAGATTGATCAACACGTCGTGCTCCTCCTCGTCGGCCTCCTGATGACCGATGATGACAGGGGTGACGGCCGGGTTGCAATCGCCGAGCCTGCCGTGGGGGACGAAGCTACCCTGGCGGAAGGTCCACAGCAGCCGGTCCATGTGACGTGTCTCCTCGTCGGAGCCGGTGTGGATGAAGATGCGCCGTCCCTGGTGATAGATCTTCTCGCTCAGGCGGCAGGCCAGGGTGAAGCGGTTGCCCTGGGCCCGCTCTTCGAGGACGTAGAAATCGACCTGGGTCATGCTGTCTCCTGGTTCTCCACTTTGATTCAGTACGAAGTTTTGAGTGTTGAGTTTTAGTGATGAGTGGATGTGTTCGCTGTGCTCACGGGTTTTCTACCCCCCTCTCCCTGGCCCTCTCCCGCGAGGGGAGAGGGAATGCACGGATCAGAAACGGATGTAACCGGACAGCTTGT
>JBNLGI010000195.1:0-22620 GCA_050305975.1 Sedimenticolaceae bacterium
GCAGATATTGCCCATACAGACAAAGAGTACGGAGACTTTTTTCATGACAGTGATTCTGGTGACTCTGGATAAGATAAATAAGTGCAAGCGCCAGCAAAACAGCGGGGACCTCTCGCCATCCGCGCGCCCTACCGCCTCGCCGGAGGTCGTATCGGCAGTTTGAAAGGAACTTTGGGACGTGCCGAGCCGGATGGCTCATCGATTTCAAGGGTCAGGGTGATCTCCCTTGCCCCCTGCTGAATGGTGACCGACTCCTCACTGACCCCCGTCACCTTCCAATTGCCGTGGCTCATCCCCTGCGAGAGCCTCAACAGCTCGTTGGTCTGCAGATCGGTGATGACGGCCACTTTACTCTCCGGTGTGATCGCCACTCCTTCCAGCTTTAGCCGCAAGGGCACTTCGGCCGTTACGGCCGCGGGACTTTCGCTCGGTTTCTCGGGTGGGGTTCTGCCTTCGGTGAAGAGAGGACGATCCGTGATTTCACTGAGGCTTTGCAAAGGTGTCGGCATGAAGGCGGGTATGGCTTCGACAGCCTGTGCGCCTTCAACATCCCCGGCCGACGGCTCGGGCAACCGATAACGCAAGGCGATGTCCTCCTGCCATTGCAGATAGAGCATGCCGCCGAGCAGCCCTGAGACGATCAGCAATAGCAGGCTCATGCCGCTGACATAGGAACGTACTCCACTCACGTCGATCCACCCCGCATATAGCCGGAGAGCTGAAAGTCGATATCGAGCTGTGACATAGCCTCCTCGATCGCCTTGTTGGCGGGCAGTCGACGCCTCGCCACCTGACGACTGCGCACAGTCACGTTTTCAACGAACAGATAGGGCTTATTCGATTCGAGGGCATGGAAGATCTTCACCATATCCTCCAAGGTGCTCTTCATGCGAATGCGTATGGAGATGCGTTTGAATCCCTGCTCTTCGGTGGAGCGCGAGACTTGTGTGCTGAGGATCTCCCCCTGGTTTCCGGCAATGACCTGCTTCACGATACTCTGCAGTTCCGCGGTTGCGAGGGATTCCGTGTCGCTCTTGAGGTAGCGTCTGTCCTGGCGCTGCAGACGCAGCAGCTGCTGAAACCTGGCTTGATACTGTTTGCTGTTCCGGGCCACCCTTTTATAGACCACCAATTGATCGCGCATACCATCGATCAACTCGTCGTAGTGGCGGTTGATCTCCACTACCGGCACCGCCACGGAGGCGACGACCAGAAGCAGAGTCGCTATAAAGAGCAGCAATGCGAGCAGACGACTCCTGCTTCGATCGAGGTGCGCTATCACTCTTTCGCCTCCACGGGTGTCTCCAGCTCGGCGGAGATGTGGAAGCGCTCGGTATTGTTCTGACGGTTCTGGGTGACCGGTGATCGAAAAGAGACGTTGCGAAACAGCGGCGAGGCGTCGATCAGCGGAATCAGGGCCGCGGAAGCGACCGACTGGCCGTGCAGATGGACAGTGTCCTCACGCAACTCCAAATTGGTTAACCAGGTGTCATCCGGAATCACCAGCGACAATTCATTGAGGATCTGCGTCAGTTGCAACGCACTGCGCTTCTTGTTTTCCAGAAAGCGGTTCTCGAGCTCCGCCTGTTCCAGTTTGTCGCGCAAGGTTACCGCCTCGGATGACTCCTTTTTGTAGCGATCGAGCTCACCCTCGAACGTCTTGGCATACCCCATTTTCTGCCAGATCGGCAAGGCCAGATTGCCTAGCAGCAGGAACGCGAAGGTCAGTAGAAGAAAGTAATTGACCAGTCGATAGGCCTTTTGCGGTTTGCGCCGCAATTCCGCAGGCAGCAGGTTCACTCGATTGAGGACGCCGATCTGCTCTTCACAGGGAGAAATGGCGCTGATGCTGATGTTGTGGTTCTGCAGCAGATCCAGCGCGTATTTGAGTCTGTCGATCGGCGCCAGAATCAGAGACACATCGAGGGTGCGGGCCGTTTTGTCGCGCTCGTTGACGATGTAGTCGTAGTAGACCTGGTCGGGCGTGAAAGGCGTCTGCCGATCCATCTCGAAGGAGAGCACTTCCCGCAGATTCTCTTCGGTTTCGATCGGCAGAGTGACCTTCTTGATGAGATACTTCTTCTTCTCGAGACACAGCCGTATCTCGCTGGCGGCACCCAGAATACGTCGCTGTTCCGGGTCGTCGAAATCTATGCCGGTGTGGTAGTTCTCATGCACCTCCTCGCCGTTTTTCCCACGGTTGACCAGGCGCACGGTCTCATCGGCATAGTGCAACTGCAACGGCCGACCGTTCTGGAACAGAGAAACCAGCGAATCCGGCAGCATGGCCGAGAGTTCACCGCCCCACCAGGAGAGAAACTCGCGAAACTGATAACTGATCGAAGTGACGGCCATAGCGTGTTTTTCTTTCGGGTCTCGCCCACTCAGTAACGTGTATGCCAGGCGAGGATCCTGTAGGGTCGGTCCGGAAGATTGGCCATCTCCACATCAACCTCGACGACCGCGCGGCCGCCCCCTTCGGTTATTGCCTCGATGCTAATGCGGTAATTGGCGCTCCGTGCATTCCCCAGGCTGTTCAAACCATCTTCAAGCCCATCGATGTCGGCCAGTCCGCTGTCAAGCTGATCGAATGCTTGCGCCACCTGGCCGTCTACCGAAGCATCACCGCTCTTGAGGATATCGACAAGTTCCTGAGATGCATAAGCCCTCTCTATCCGGCTCAAGCCTGAAAAGACCGTCACGTAGGGCCTCAGCTTCTCCACTGCGTCCTGATCGAATCCCATAACATAACTGAGCTCATCGACACTTTCCAGGTCTCTGTCGACGGTGCCGTAATCGAGGCCGGCATGCGCATATTCGTCATCTTCCGCACCGTTGAGCCGTCTCGCGTCGTCAGCGTCCCGCCAGTCACTCAATGCGTCCACCAGCCGTTCCCGGGTCTCCCGGTTCTCGGACAGCAGAGAGAACAGATTGTAGAGGGCGTCATGGGAGGCCCGATTGAGATCGACCAGTCCCGCCGCGTTACGAATTGCGATGCGCAGTCGGTGCTGCTCCTGCTGCAATTCATGGACCTCGCCATCGTCCTTCCAACGCTCGTCGCTGCTGGCAGCCATCAGTTCCAGCAGGGCGCGGCTGAATCCGGTCTGGATCAGCAGTCTGGCCTTGTTACGCTCCACCAGGTTTCCCGCCATCCGGGTTTCCACCCGCGAATGCGTGGCAAAGCTCGCCGCCACGATCGTCAACAGCACTACCAGCCAGAGCACCATGACCAAGGCGATTCCCTGCTGCCCTGGCGAACCGCTGGCGCTAGGAGCCGGCCGCCCGCGGACGGGGATCATACCCATCATCGCCGCGTCCTCGTTGCATCCACCAGCAGCCTGACAAACTCTGTCGTCGCCGTGGCATCATCCGCAGAGCCGGCGAACTGAATCCGCACCAGGGTCGGGAAGGTGTCGAGATTGTCCTCCCAAATCTCCCACCACTCCGGTTTTCCTCCCTTTCGCTTGACCCCCAGGTAGCTGAAGGCGACCCCTCCGGTATCGGTAAACAGCCGGCGCCGCTCGCCTCCCTCGGGCAGCCTGAATTCGGTCTGATCGGGTCGATATGGCGCATAATAGAGCACCAGGTTCCACTGGTTCGCGCTATCGAGCTCCTGCACCAGGAGATACTCGAAATAGCCTCCCTGGCGAAACTGTTGAGGTGCGCTGGAGATGAAATGAAGCCGATCCGACTCACCGCTGAACGCCAGTCGTTGCTCCCCGGCGGTCCGCCAGACCAGCGGAGTGAGCTGGCGCAAAGTGCTCACCAGGCGATCGCGAATCAGGATCCCGTCGAGGCTCTGCTCGCTGTCCCTGACCAGCGCATCCCAGCCCCGGATATTGATGAACAGCAGGGAGACCGACGCGGTGACGATCACCGCCAGCAGCAGCATCGCCACCATCATCTCCAGCAGGGTGAATCCGGCCGCGCGGGAGCGTGTTGAATGTTTGCTCCAGCGAGGCATCATCGTCCCCTGTAGATCAGGTGGATGCGCGAGAAACTGAGCTGCCTGGCAAAAGGCGGTTCTCCCCACTCGACCAAAATCCGCTCTTCGACCGGTGTGGCCTGGAGTCCCTGCAATCGCTCCTCGCTCCATTCGTGATAGGGCTGACGGGAGTACTCCCAGCGGATGCCTCCGGCCTCGACGCCGCTTTGCTGCAGGTTTTCCGAACTGGTCTCGACGCTCATGGCCTCCATGCGGGATTCGGCCAGGCTCAAAGCGTGCTGATAATCCTTGGCCACTTCGTGGTTGCGCAGCGAAGTGGCATTGATGCGCATGATCACTGCCATCACCATACCCAGGATGACGAAGGCGACCAGCACCTCGATCAATGTCATGCCACGCGAGGCGCGTTCAGAGGCGTTGTGTCTCATGCAGTTCATCGAGCTGAATCTTGCTGGTCAGCCAGTCGACGCGTATGGCCATTCGCTTGCGGTCGTTGCCGAGGAAGAGCACACCGCCGTTGGCGCTGCCGTCCGGATAGAAGACAAAACGGGTCATCCCTTCGTTCGCGAGCGGCTCCCAGGACTGCGGCGAGTTCGAAAAGGAGAGACCACTGGGAAGCGCGCGCACTTCACCGCCGTTGACCAGATCGCTGCGATACGCGCCGCTCTTCAGATCGAAACGGATCTCCGCCACCCGACCGTTGATGATGGCGGCATTCTGCACATAGCGGATCTCCTGCACCATATCCCGCGCAGCCGCCTTGAGCTTGAGGACGGGAAACGCCTTCTGCAACAGGGCCGGCGTCATCGTCAGCAGCAGGGCGGCAATGCTCAATACCAGCAGCAGCTCGATGAGCGTGAAGGCCGACTCCGAACCTCCCACACGAGTGCCCGCACGCTTTCGGCAGTCAAACCCGCCGGCAGGGTGTCGGGGTGTCGCAGAGGATCGGTGCGCTATGATCCGGCCTGACAGACCCATGAGATCACCAACTCACGATGTCCCTGTTGTCTCCCTCGCCGCCTTCGGCATTGTCTGCGCCGTAGGAGTAGAGATCATAGGGGCCGTGATCACCGGGATACGCATAGACATAGTCGTTGCCCCAGGGATCCTTGGGCACCTTGCTCTTCTTCAGGTAGGGTCCGTGCCAGTTGTCCACCGATGGCGGCGCTTCCACCAGGGCCTGCAATCCCTCGCTGCTGGAGGGATAGCGGCCGACCTCCAGATGAAACAGGTCGAGACCGGAGCCCAGTTCCGAGATCTGCAGCTGCGCCGTGTCCGATTTGGCGCCGCCGAGGTGGCGCAGCACCTGCGGGCCGACCAGCCCCGCCAGCAGGCCGAGGATCACCAGGACCACCAGCAGTTCAATCAAGGTAAAGCCGTTTTGCTGTCGTTTCTCTGTTTGCATAATCCATCCGTTAAAGTGCCACAAGTTGGTTGACGCCGAGTATCGCCACCAGAATAGACATCACGACCGCGGCGATGATCACGCCCAGGACCAGAATCATCACGGGCTCGACCAGACTCAAGGCCCGTTTGATCAGGGTTTGGGTCTCCTGGTCGAGAATGTCCGCCGTCTGCATCAGCATCGGCTCCAGCTGCCCCGACTCCTCGCCGATGCGGAGCATCTGCAGGGCGAAATGGGGAAACTGGGAGTGCTCGGCCAGGGGATCGGCCAAACGACGGCCCGATTTCAGGCTGGTCACCACGTGATCCATGCCGTCGGCGATGACAAAATTACCGATGGTCTGCTTGACGATGGAGACCGCCCGCAGCAGCGGCACACCGTTCTCCAGCAGGGTCCCCAGGGTACGGCAGAAGCGGGCCGCCTCGACCTGCTTGATGATGGCGCCGATCAGGGGCAGTCTGAGCAGCCGGGCATGCCAGCGCTTGGCCGAAGCGCGGCGGCCGAGCTGCCATTTGAAATAGAGGATCAGGCCCACGATGGCCAGCGCCATCAGCCAGCCGTAATCCTGCAGGGCCGAGGCCACCGCCATGGTGACCTGGGTGGATAGCGGCAGCGCCTGGCCCATGTCGTTGAACAGATCGCTGAACTGCGGGATCACATAGGTCATCAGAATCATGATCGAGGTCAGGGCCACGAAAAGCAGGATCATCGGATAGATCAGGGCCGAGACCAGGGAGTCCTTGACCTCCTTGGCGTGCTCCAGGTGAACCACGAGTCGCGACAGCACACTCTCCAGAGCGCCGCCCGACTCCCCCGCCTTGACCATCTGTATATAGAAGTCGTTGAACAGCCCCTCTTCTGCAGCCAGGGCATCGGAGAAGGAGTGGCCGCCCTTGAGTGCGTCCCGGATGTGCAGGAGGTGTTCGCTGAAGCGGGACTCCTCGCCACTGATCGACATCAGGATGGTCAAGGCAGAATCGATAGGCTGGCCCGCCTTGAGCAGGGTGGCCAGCTCCCGGGTAAAGGCCATGATCTGATCCAGCCCGACCTTGCCGCGTCGCAGACGGCGACGAGGTCCCGATTTGACGGCTTGGCCGCTCGCCTCGACCCGGATCGGCACCTGTCCCTTGAGCTGTATCTGGCGCACCGCCGCCTGCCGGTCGAGCGCATCCAGGATGCCCTGCACCACCTCGCCGTCACTGGTGACCGCCTTGTAGGTGAACGAGGCCACGATCAGTTTTCCTGGGTGACTCTGAGCACCTCTTCGAGCGTGGTCACGCCGCGCAATACCTTGTTCAGGCCATCCTGATACATGCTGCGCGCGCCTTCGCGCTGGGCGCAGGCGGCCAATGTGCTCTTGTCGCTCTCCCGCAGGATGAGGGAGCGCATCGCCTCCGAGATCTCCAACAGTTCGGTGATGGCGCTGCGACCGCTGTAACCGCTGCCGCCACAGACTTCGCAGCCGACGGCCCGATGGAGCCGGGTCCGCGCATCCGCCTCCACCCCCTGCCGCTGCAGCCTTTCGATGATCTCGCGGGGCGGCGTATAGGCCTCCTTGCAGTGGGAACAGAGATTGCGCACCAGCCGTTGGGCCAGCACCGCATTGACGGTTGACGTGAGCAGAAAGGCCTCGACCCCCATGTCGAGAAAGCGGGTGATGCTACCGGCGGCATCGTTGGTGTGCAGGGAGGAGAGCACCAGGTGGCCGGTGAGGGCCGATTGCACCGCGATCTTGGCGGTCTCCTGGTCACGGATCTCACCGATCATGATGATGTCGGGATCCTGGCGCACGATGGAACGCAGGGCGTTGGCGAAGGTGAGACCGATCCCCGGCTTGACCTGGATCTGGTTGACCCCCTCGATGTTGTACTCCACCGGATCCTCGACCGTGAGAATCTTGCGATCGGGGCGGTTGAGGTGGTTGAGCGCGGCGTAGAGGGTGGTGGTCTTGCCGCTACCGGTGGGACCGGTCACCACCACGATGCCGTGGGGCCGCTCCAGGATTTGCAGCAGTCGATTTTCGGTCTCCGGCTCGAAACCCAAGGCCTGGAAGTCGAGGGCCTGCTCGTTCCGCTGCAACAGACGCATCACCATGCTCTCGCCGTGCAGGGTCGGCACCGTGGAGACACGCAGATCGAGGGTGTTGCCCATGACCCGGACCTTGAAACGGCCATCCTGGGGCAGGCGCCGCTCGGCGATATTGAGGTTGGCCATGATCTTGATGCGGGAGATCAGCGCCGCCGCCATCTGCGCCGTGGTGTGCTCGGTCTCGCGCAGCAGCCCGTCGACCCGGTAGCGGATCTTGAGCACGTTCTCGAACGGTTCAATATGGATATCGGAGGCGCCCGAGGAGACCGCACGCTGGATGATCTGATTGACCATCTTGATCACCGGCGCCTCGCTGGCCTGCTCCTTCAGCTGTTCCACGTCGTCCTGCAGCAACAGCTGATGCTCCACCCCCTCCTCGTCGAACTCCCCGGCCTGCTTGCGCATCTCGAGGAAGTGCTCCTGCAGCGCCTCGTCGATTTCGGAGGCGATGCCGATGTGCAGCCGGATCGGCTTGCCGGTGATCAGTTCGAGGGCATCGACCACATAACGGTCGGTGGGATCGACCATGATCGCATGCACCCGCTCCTCCTCATCGGTGAACACCAGCAGTTTGTGCTGTTTGAGGAAGTTGGTGGAGATCGACTCCTCCAGACTGGTGAACGCGGGGTAGTGTCTCTTTTCCGTCAGCGGGATGTCGTTGAGACGGGAGAGGGTCTGCGCCAGATCGCGGTCGGAGATCAGACCGAGCTGCAACAGGATGTTGCCGATCGATTCATCGCTCTGCTGGGTCTGCTTGAGTCGCAGGGCTCGATCCGCGTCGGCGGGCCGCAGGCGCCCGGCGGCGACCAGCGCACTGCACAAGGGACTGTCGGCGAAGAGTGAACTGCCGGCGAGCTCTCCTGAAGCGACCTGATTGCCTAAATGTGATCCAAAGTCATTCATATCTTCCCATTGATAGCCTGTGACCTCTGAGACTGCAAGTCGCCTATTCGGCACCCTTGCGGCGCTTGTAGAAATCGTCCTGGAACAGGGTCGCCTCCTTGATCTTCTCCCGCAACTCCTTGGAGATCTCATAGGCCTCATGGGGATTTGTGACAACTTTGGGCGTCAGAGTGACGATCAGCTCGGTACGACTGGTGTCCTTGGTGGAGCTGCTGAAGAGATTGCCCACCACCGGCAGACTCATGAGCCCCGGTATGCCGCCCTTGGAGTTGGTGGTGTTCTCACGAATCAGACCGCCGAGTACGATCGACTGGCCATCATGCACGATAACCGTGCTGTCGATCGTGCGCTGGGAAATCGACACGTTGCCTCCGCCGCCCACGGCCGGGGTGGCGCCCGGGGTGCTCACCTCCTGACTGATCTCCAGAGTCACCATCCCGCCCTCGTTGATGCGCGGGGTCACTTTGAGCAGGGTACCCGTGTCACGATACTGCACCTCGGAGACGATGGGCGCATTGGGATCGGTGGTGCTCTGGGAGGAACGGGTCACGATCGGGATCTGATCACCCACACGGAAGGTGGCCGTCTGGTTGTCGATCACCATGATCTGCGGCGCGGAGAGGAACTTGACCGAGGATTCGGTTTCGAGAATATCGAAAAAGGCCTTCAATTCGCCGCCGGTGTTGAAGATACCGAGAGAGAAACCGTCACCGCCGATATCGGAAGGCAGCGGGTATCCGAGTCCACCCCGGTAGGGACGGTCGCTGCCTCCGGTACCCTCGAAGAACCAGCGGACGCCGTAACTGAGGTTGTCGGTCAGCAACACCTCGGCAATGGTGGCCTCGATCAGCACCTGCTTGGGAGAGATGTCAAGCCGCGCGATGGTCGATTTGATTTTGTTGTAATCCATCGGACTGGCCATGATCAGGATGGCGTTGTTGTCCGGATCGGCGATGATGGTTGCCGGCATGTCCGTGGCGCCCGTATCCCCGCTCTCGGACTTTGCGGCCACTGGGGAGGCCGCAGCCAAGGGTGGCTGGTCCTTGGTCAGGTTCGACTGACTGTCGGCATTGCTGCTTTTCAGGCTGATGCCGCTGCTGGTCGGTTGGCGTACGTTACTTCTCGCGAGCGGATCCCTGGCGCCGTTCTGGCCCAAAGAGGATGCCGAAGAGACCTGATTGCCGAAGATGTTCTGCAGAATCGTGGCGATATTTTCCGCCTTGGCGTTCTTAAGATGATAGACATAGAGACGTCGTTCGGGTGATTTGTCGCTGCCCTGGTCGAATTGATTGATCAGCTTGCGCGCCTCTTTGATGTAGGCCGGCTGCTGGCTGATGACCATGATGGCGTTGAGGCGTTGCACCGGTATCAGGCGCATGATGCCGTTCAGTGGGGAGGCCTCGCCTTCGCCGAGGATGGTGCTGATCTCGTCGGTCAGGGTCTTGGCGTCGGCATACTTGATGGGGATCAGGCCAAAGGACATGCCGCTCAGCCAGTCCACATCGAACATCTCGATGGTCTGCAGCAGATTGTTGATCTTCTGGAACGAGCCGGTGAGGATCAGCAGATTGCGGCCGCTGTCGGCATGGATCTGTTCGTTGGCGGAGGAGAAGGACTCCAGGATCTTCTTCATCTCCTTGGCGGAGATATACTTCAGCGGCACGATCTGAACACCCTGTCCCGCCTTCAGCAGATCGACACCCTTGCCGACACCGGGTGCGAGTGACACCTCCTTCAATTCCGCCAGCGGCACGACCTTGTAGAGGGAGCCGTTGCGGACCAGCGCCGCGCCGTTCATCTGCAGGATGGTCTCGAGAATCGGCAACACGGCTTCGGTGGAGACGGGATAGGTGGTGTGGATGGTCACCACGCCCTGGACCTTATCGTCGATCAGATAGTTTTCGCGCAGTATCTCCTCAAAGATGACCTTCAGCACCTCGCGCAGATCGACGCCTTCGAAATTGAGCGTGATATCACCCTTTGCCGGCTGCCGGGTGCCGCTGCTCCCCTTTCCCTTGAGGAAGACTCCAGTCCCCTCCTTGACAAAAAACTCGGGTTCGCGCTGGTCCTGTTGGGAGAGCACCAGCGCATCGTCTTCAGCGTCAGCCAAACTGATTGCAGGCGGTGGGGACAGAGGTTCAGGCGTTCTCTCAGAGCTTTTGCCGGCGGACTGCTGCGTCGCACAGGAGGCCAACAGCAGGGAGCAGGCCAGTGTGGCAAGAAATGAAGTGTATCTGTGCTGACTCATTACGCTATTCGCTTATGGACTGTTTCCGCTGACAGAATCGCGAATACCGCGATACCTTGCCGGTGGCACTGGCCAAGCCGTCATCTCAACGCTATGACGACGCCCTGCTGGGAGGGGGGAATGAGTATTGTGATTGCTGAACGACGATGCCGGTGAAGGCAGCGCCTTGAGGACTATCTCCCAGCCCACTCCTAACGCTTACCGAGTATCTCAGCATAACGTCACGGTTATTGTGATTGATGGGATAGTGTATTTGCTCATGGGGTGAATTCATACCCGGACTACACAGATACCCTACCCCTATTTATCCAGGGACAATTCCGCGCTGAAGACAAGAAAGGCTTTTTATTTTAATAACGGTCTGTTACGCGGATTTTACAGAAATATTCTCATGTGGCTGGCGGGGCTAAGAGCGGCTCAGCGTCCCACGGGCAAGGGTTGAAATCCGTGGGATTTAACTTACTCAATTCTATTTTTCGATCATTGAGTTAGCTGACTCAGTTGTCACTTAGACTGAGCTTCAGCGTCGTTTTTGCGCGCGCCTGTCGAATCGGCATCGCCAGTGGTTTCGGAGCGGGGCTTCTCCGCCGCGGCCTTGCCACCCCGCCCAGCATCATCAGCGGGGCTTGCGGAAGCGGCCTGGCAGTCGCCTTGCTTGCTGCCGTCAGCTGTATCACAGCCGTTTTTCTCCTCGTCTTGCTGCTTCTCTCCGGCAGCCGCTGCGTCCGGCAGCTGGCCATCCAGGGTCTGCAAGCGCCTGAGCGCCTGCCCGTCCTCCCCGCTGAAATCCCGCAGATTCAGATCGAAGATCTTGAGCCCGCTGTCCGTACCCCTGCTGGCGCTCTGCTGCGCTTGCATGCCGCTATCGGCGTCGGCGCCGACCCAACCGCTGCCGCCTCCGAGACCACCTCCGCCGCTGGCGCCTGCGCTGAAACCGCCCGAGCCACCGGTACTCAGTGAGACATAGGGCTGGGCGTCGTCATTGCTGATGCGGACGATGGCGGCGGCTGGCTTGGCCAGCACCGAGCCGCTGTCGACACCTTTCAAGACCAGGGTGAAACTGCTCTCCGATTCGTAGACACCGTCGTCCTTTATCGGGATGGTGATGGTTTTTTTGGTAACTTTGGGCCGGAAGATCAGCGTGCCCCGCTTTGCCACATAGTCCTCACCGGGCTTGGCCGAGCCGGCGACCGTTGCGTACTCCACGGTCGCCTCGCGATCCAGATTGCCGCTGCGCAATACGCTGAGGGTGACCTCGCCCGCGTTTTCACGTACCAGATAGTTGACCGCCTCGAGGTGGATGGTCGTGGTGCGGGTATCGGGATCATCGTCCAGGATCGTGATCGTGGTGGACGCCGGCTGGGTGATAGCGGCGCCACCGCCGGGTGACGACAGCAGAAGGTTGAAACTCTCGTTGCCTTCATGCACCTCATCCTGAACCAGCGGTATCAGCACCTCTTTGGAGATTTCACCGCTGGCAAAGGTCAGACGCTCGGAGTCGGGCAGCAAGTAGTCCGAATTGACATGCGCAGTGTCATCGACCAGGGAGAAATCGACCGAGACCCTGCCTTCGGAACCACCGGTACGCAGCACGGTGACACTCGCCTGGTCGCGCGATTCGTTGACCGCGTAGCTGACGGCGGCGAGCGAGAGCGCACCCGGTCCGTCGTCATCCAGAATGGTGACCGGCACCTGGGTCTGGTTGCTCAGCAGTGCCTCCCCGGTCGGATTGGAGAGATTGATATAGAAGGTTTCGTTCTCCTCGTCGAGGCCATCATCGACGATAGCGATCTCGAAGCTCCGGAGGGTCTCGCCGTCGGCGAAACGCAGGGTGTCCGACTGGGCGATGAAATCGGCCGGCCTCAGATCGCTGGCCTGACCGGGCAGGGTTTCATAGTCGACACTCACCTCGCCCGAACTTCCGCCGAGACGTCTGACAGTGACGATCAGCTTGTCGGTCGTCTCGTCGACGCTGTAGAGCGATTCGCTGAACAGGAGCATACCGGCGCTGCTGGATCCCAGGTCCCTGAACAGCAGGTCGTAAGCGGCCGCCAGGTTGATCAGTCCATAGCCGTAGAGGTCGTCCCCACCGCCGGCTCCGAGGTCGCTGGCCGAATCGTAGAGCGCCGTCTCGATCTGCGAGACCGTAGCCATCGGGTAGGCACTCTTCAACAGCGCGATGGCGCCGGTCACGTGGGGCGCGGAGAAGGAGGTGCCGGAAACCACGTTGTATGCCACCGGCAGGCGGTCGGCAACGAAGACGAGGCTGCCGGGCGCCACCAGTTTGGGAAAGATTCCGCCGTCACAGGCGCCCGGTCCCCGGCTGCTGAAGGTGTCGATATCGTGGAACTGGTCCACCGAGCCGACCGAAATCACACCCGGGTCGTTGGCCGGACTGATGCTGGTCTCGCCGAAAGGCCCGTAGTTGCCTGCCGAATAGACCACGGCGATGCCCGCCTCGCGCAGCAGCCGGATATCGTCGCTGAACTCCTGGTAGCACTGATTGATGGTGGTGGCGAAACCCCAGGAGTTGTTGACCACGTCGGGCGCATCATCGGTGGCGGGATCGCCGTCCGGGTCCAGCAGCCACTGAAACGCCTCATGAATGGCGCTGAGACTCGCCTGATCCTCATTGTCGAAGAGGCGCGCTGCGATCCACTGGGCATGCGGCGCAAGTCCGATCTGATAACCGCTGCTATCGCCGCCGAGAATCAGGCTGAGCGCCTGGGTGCCATGGCCATTGACATCGATGGGAAAGGGATTCTGACCGTAGGGATCGAACCAGCTGTTGTCACCGCCGCGCCAGCGATCGACCAAGTCGGGATGGTTGAGTTCAACGCCTGAATCCAGGATCGCCACCACCACACCGTCTCCCGCATAGCCCTGCTGCCAGACATATTCGGTGTTGATGTCACTGAGATTCCATTGCGGCACTGTGGTGACCAGTTCCGGCGCGGTTGCATTCATGGTCAGCTGCATATCGACCGAGATACGCTCGATACCCGGCAGCGCGGCCACCTCGTCGACCAGGTGGGCCGGCAGCTTCAACGCCACCGCGTTGATGCTCCAGAGCGACTTCAACTCGACTTCGACACCGTACTGACGCAGTAATTTGGCCAGCGCCTGGCTCGGTCCTTTGGCATAGGCTTGCAGATTGTTGACGATCTTGTTGCGTAACAGCTGCTGCTGACGCTTTCGCGTCGACTCCCCTGGCGCCGCATACTGCATCTGTTGGCTGACCTGGTTGCGCAGGGTCGTGATGTCGAGCTGCCGGTCGAACTTGATGATGACCGGGATCAGTGATGTCCGGTTGGCCTCGTCGATCAACCGCGCCAGATCGACCGTCAGTTCGGCGCTGGCCTGGACGCTGCCGACGCCCAGCAGCAGGAACAGGGTTCCCAGTACACGGCGCACAGCGACGAGTGTCGTCCCCGGACCGAGCAGATGGGAGAGATACTTTTGCATCGAACGAATACTCGCCTGGCCGCAAGGCTTTGGGTTCACGCAATTTCTGCTGACAAACAGACGCTTACTCGAACGGCACTTACTTAAGCGGCGATTGGTGGGGCAGGGCCCCACCCTACACTTCGAACATTCGGTAGGGTGGGGCCCTGCCCCACCGAATCCGGCAGAATCGAACCAAGCGAGCATGCTTTGATCGTCCAAGTAAGTGCCATTCGACTCTTAGTCTTGACTCTAAACGTTAAGAATCTACAAGGGAATGCGTGGAACTACTACCCTGCAAATCGGGTGTACTACTACTATTGAACAGGCCTCAATGCGTCGTGCAAAGGGCTTTCCGAGCGTCAGTGACGGCTCAGTGCTGCGGGATCAGCCAATCGGAGACCGCGACCAGCTCCCCCTTTCCGCCGTCGGTGAAGCGGGCGACATACCCTCCTTTGGCGGCAAAGCGCTGTCCAGGCGCCATGCTGATGCGCGGATAGACCGAGGTGTAGGGCACACTGTCTACAGTATGTTCGATACGCTCGATCAGGTAGTCCCGGTAGAAGTAACCGCGGATATGCATGAGGGCGTCGCCCGCCACTTTCAGCGCCAGATAGGCGTTGGCCTGCACCTCCCGCGCGTCGGGTGCGTAGATCTTCTTGGCCCGGAACCAGCCGGTTGAACGCAGCAGCAATCTGGAGATGCCGGCAGGCAGTTCGCGAGTGGATGTCAGGTAGACCCGCTCGCGAATGCCTGCAGGAACCTGCCGCGAGCGGGTCCCGAAAAGCGTGGTCGAGAGATAGATCCTCGGTGTCGTGGATGCCTTGCTTTCGAGCAACGGCCATAAGTTCGTCAACTGCTCGTCGCTCATCCACAAGACCAGACCGGCATTACCCAGATCCTGCAAGACAGCTTGCCAGAACTCCGCGCTCGGGCCAGTCGTCTCGTGCGTCCATTCGATTGAACGAATCGGCTTGACGCCACGCGCCTGCGTCAATGCCCTGGCCGCCGTCTCGGCTTTGCGGTCTCCGCGCTCGTAAATCTGAACCAGAGGCGCATCGCTGCGCTGATCGCGCCAATGCAGATCGACCAGTTCTCCCTCCAGGGTCATCCCCTTCGAGAGGTAGATCGAATAGAAGTCGTCCTCGTTGATGACCGGCAATTCCGTGGTTGGAAACAGGCAGGGAACCTGTTCTGATTGACAGAAGTCGTGAACGGGTTTCCAACTCCCCTCACCCACTCCACTGAGTACGGCAAAAACCGGTCGTTCGCGGTAGAGATCGGCCAGCTGTTCTCCCCAGCTGTCACTGGAACCTTTCAGTTCCCACACATGCATGACCCATTTGCGATAGGGCTCGAACAGCCACTTTTTGTGCCAGGGGGCATTTTCGGCGCGGAAGCTTTCATGGCGGGTCTCGGAATTTTTCTGCTCCACATAGATCCGCATGACATCGATCAGTGCCTTGCGTTGCTTCTCAGGGACGTCACCGGCGATGATGGTGGCGAAATGGATCTCCTTGTCGTCCACTCCGGGAGAGAACTCCTGTGAAAGCGTCTTGAGATACGCAATCAGATGATCGAGTTCGCGGTCGTTCAATGGATAACGCGGCATCAACGGATCGAGGGGACGGCCATTGGAGTCGATTCCCTCGCGTATGGCACGCTTCAGTGTCTCTTCGGTGTAGGCAGGACGTTGTGTCGGCGCCAACGGATCACTGCTGGTGGGCAGGCGAAGCGGATTGAAAATCATGTTGCCTGCGATAGCGGGTATCACCTGATCTCCTTCGCTGGAGCCCATGCCGCTTCGACGATGGCAGGTGCCGCAGATCACTTGCCTGCCGCTCAGCTCGATGTCACCCCTGACCCTGGCGGTGATAATTTCACCATTGGCCAGCTGCCCCTCCAGATAGAGCCTGCTACCCGACTCAAGCGCTTTTTCCGCAACCTCCCCCGCCCATATCAGATGGCTTGGAACAACGCAGCATGAGAGAAGGAGAAGATTGCGGAATATTTTCATTATTGTTTCGCCAGAGTGTGTGAACCCGATGGGTCGATATCATAGTCCATCATCAACGGATGCAAGCGGCCGGTCTGTGTCCTCGGTGAGCGAGAGGGTGCAACGCTTGCTTGGGCGCGCGCTCCTGCACACACTTCTTCGTACCTGTTATCCGATACGGACACCGGAACCGCCATGTCCGCCGGAATCGGCAGGCGCCCGCTCCCGGACTTGCCGCGCAATCCCTGCCCTGATCGCACAGACTGGATTGACAGTCGACAATCGCATTCCCTAAGGCCTCTGCTGTAACACCTTTTGGTTGACGCTGAGATACTCTCTGGCGCCGCGCACCGTCAGGTGCTCCGCTCTGAAATCCCCGGAGACCACGCTGACCTTCTGCCCCGGTTGGACCTGAAATCCCGAATTGGAAAACATGATGTTGTAGATCTTTCCGGCTTTCACGTTGTGACCGCGGTTGGTGGTTCTCAGGGCACCGATCTTGGCCGCCGTCGGCACCGCCAGCTTGACGCCGGTGGATTCCGACTCCAGGTAGGGTTTGAACTTGCTGTCGAACAGCATGTTGGCCTTCACCGGGTCTAACACGCGAAAACGAAACGCAAGCCAGAAGCCGTCCGCCGCATAACTGACGCTGATGACCTGCACCCCCCACTTCTCAGCCATCATGGCATTGTCCACGCCCGGATCGACCCTGGCGACGGCGGCCCGGGTCTGCTCGGCCTCCAGCATTCCGGCATAGACCTGCTCGATGGTGACCAGGCCCTTGGCTTTCAATGCTTCGCTCTGCGCATGTCTCTCGTCGGCACTCTGCGCGGCGGAGCCATCCGCTTTCGAAGTCACATCCGCTGCATAGGCGTAGAGATCACCGATGAGTCCAAACATCACTGCGGCCAGCGCCATTACCATCGGCCTGCTCACAGCGCTCTCTTTCAGGTATCGGATCATGCGTTACACCTCTCTAGGCAAAAATGCGGGTGCTTGCCGGAAGCACCCGCAGGTCTCAAGGTTCTCATACCGATCGGAGGATGGGGGGTCCCTCCCCCTCCCCGTTCGCCTTACGGCACGTGGATCGCATCGATGTTCTGGCTGTTGGTTCCATCCAACTGGCCGGCACCGGAGAAGAACATGCTCCAGCTGGTGCCGTTGAAGTAGACCACCGACTCATCCTGCACCGTGCCCAGTGCGCCACCCAGATTGGTGTTGGCCCGGAAGGAGACGTAGAAGGTGAGGCCATCCGTGGTGGTCAGCCCGTCGATATCGGCATTGCCCGGGAGTCCAAGCCCGTTATTGGCCGTGGCGTCGATCACCTTGGCGCAGCTGGTGTCGCCCACGGTCCAGCTGTAGACATCGGCATCGTCGCTGCTGCCGTTGACTCCACCGACCGGGTTGCTGTTGCCACTACCGACGATGGAGAAGTAGAGCGTGCTGCCGACCACGGAGATGGCGTCGATGTCCTGCCCGTTGCTGCTGTCGAGGCCACAGACCGAACCGTCGAAGAAGGTGGTCCAGGTGCTGCCGTCATAAGCCACCACATCCTCGTCCGGTACCGATCCCAGTCCAGGCACACTGGTGCTGGCCGCAGCGAAGGAGAGGTAGGTGATGCCGGCGTCGATGCTCAGACCGTCGATATTGGCATTATTGGGCAGACCGAGATCGCTCACCCCGTCCGTGGCGCGGGTGAAGGCGCCGCCGGCATCGACCGTGTAGATGTCGGCATCGTCGTAGGGACCGCTCACGGTCGGTACGCTACCCGCTCCAATGGTGGAGAAGTAGAGTATCGGAGCACCCGCCGGATCGACAGTAACGGTCACCGTGGCGCTCGCGCTGTCGGTACCGTCGGTGACGACATAGCTGAAGCTGTCCGTACCGGTGAAGTCCGTTGCCGGGGTGTAGGTACAGGTGCCACCCGCCACACCGGTGGCACAGCCGATGGTAGCGCCATTGACGGAGTTCGTATCGTGCGAGGCGATGGTGAGAACAGCACCCGCATCGGCATCGCTGTCGTTGGCCAGAACATCGATATCCACCTGACTGTTGACCGTCGTGGTGGCCGTATCGTCCACCGCCACCGGAATCGCGTTGAGCGGCACGATGGCGTTGACGGTGACGGTGACGGTGGTCGCCGCCGAATCGTTCACGCCGTCGTTGACGACATAGGTAAAGGTGTCTTCACCGGTGAAACTTACAGCCGGGGTGTAGGTGCAGGTGTCGACCGTGCACGCAACAGTCCCAGCGTTCACACTGGTGGGGTCATAGGTCGAAACGGAGAGCGGCTGACCTTCCGGATCGGTATCGTTGGCGGTGACGAGAATGTCGACCGGCACACCCTCATCGGTGGTTGCCGTATCCGCCACACCGGTCGGCGGCAGGTTGTCGGTGACCGTGACGGTGACTGTCGCCGCAGCGCTGTTGAGACTGCCGTCGGACGCCTCGTAGGTGAAGCTGGCGATGGTGCCTGAGGTCAGACCGGTGGCATCGAAGTCACAGGTACCCGAGGGATCCACGGTGTTGCAGGTGACCGTGCCCGCCGTCGCAGCCGAGGGATTGGCGATAAAGAGCGGATCGCCTTCCGGATCCGTGTCGTTCGCCAGCGGGGAGAAGGTGGCGGAGAGGCCCGCTACCACCTCGAAGCTGTCAGCGTTGGCTGTCGGCGCATCGTTGGCGCCGGCGCCGAAGGCGAGGAACCGGAGCATGCCGCCCAGGGTGTCCCCGACCGTCTCATTCGCCGGATCGGAGGGGTTGGTCATGTAGCCGTCACCATCATAAACGGCGTAGCGGCCGCTAGCGGGTGCGACGATGATCGCATCCTTGGTCTTGGCCGGCGTCATCATGACCGAGTACTGCTTGCGCGGCGCCGGGGTACCAGCGCCAGGATCACTCACACCCAGGGACTGCCAGGTGTACGGGTTACCGTCCTCGGCGTGGATGGTCATGTCCATACCCTGCATCACCACCACATGGGTATCGCTGGCAGTGCTGGCAAAACGCAGCAAGGTATTGCTGCTGGATGACAGCGCTCCGTTGGTTCCGCTGGTGATATCGCCGATACCGGTATGGTAGGGCTCGCCGTTGACCAGGAACCAGCTGGGATGACGATCGACTGCCGTCTGCAGGGTTCCGCTATCCACCGCGGCATTGAAGGCGGGATCGATATCGCTGTAGAAGAGCGTGACATCATCGTTGTAAGTCACACCCGGGTAAGCTTCACCGACAGCGAAGTCCTTGGTGATCATGCCGGCAAGGCCCATATAGACCTGTTTCTGCGGATGGGTGGCGCTTTGATAGATGAAGCTGCCGGCATCGCTGAAAGTGGTCTCGCGGAAAGTGTTCCAGACATAGGGCCTTCTGCCGCCATTCGCCACCGCTTCGCGTCCGAATGAGCGGACTCTCTGTGTCGTATTGGTGCGGGGGCCGACGCTGCCGTCATTCCAGGTGGGACCACCGGTGGCATTGGACCAGGGCAGCTCCTGACCGAAAATCATGATCGAGGTCGGCTCCGGCAGACCGTTGGAGAGAAAGATCCGCACATTGGGTTCACCGGGCGGCACCACGAGCCTGGGTCCCGGAAAGCCGGGATCCGGCAGCGCATCGATACAGGTCTGTCGATCCGGGTTGCTGGCAGCGTTGTAACACGCCCCGCCCGTATCGATCACATAACCCCACATAGGCACGCTGGAACCATCAGGCATGGTCTTGGTGTAGGCCTTGGCGGCAAGATAGAAATCTTCCACGGCCCAGGCACTGCTCGACATCAGGGAGAGCGCCATCGCCGCGGCGATGGGCGTCATCTTGGTCTTCATGTTGTTCAACCTTTTCACTGTTGTGCCCTCCCCGATTACTGGATATCGACGTAGGTGGGCAGCACGACCATGGCGCTCAGGCTGCCGCCGGGAAAGATGTCAAACGTGGTGAGTTCTTTCTCGGCATGGGAGTGCCACACGAAGAAGTAACCGCCATTCGGATTCAGACCACCCTCACCGGGAGGCAGGTCGCCCACGTCACCCATGTAGGGACTGCCGCTCCAGAAACCGCCCAGTGTCAGCTCGGCCACGCCGGGCAGATTGACCGGTATCGGTTTACCGTGATCAGGACAGTACTCACGTGTGACGGGATCGAAACCGCTACCGTCATCGTTACAGCTGTGCGCATAACCCGGTCCGGTACCGTAGATATCCCAGCCCAGATCCTTGCCGGTCCAGGTCCAGATCGCATCGACTGTCTGCTTCGGCGCGGAGTTGATGGTGTTGTCAGAGCGGCCCAGGTCGGCGCTGGAACCGTCGGAGCTCAGCATGTTGCCGTCACGCCCGACAAAGCGGTGATTCTCGCCATGGTAGTGAAAGGGATGGCTGTCCTGGCCCGCGTTGGCGTTACGCACCAGCACCCTGTCACCCGGATGGGAAAAGGAGAGCGACTGATAGGGCTGGTTCGGAAACAGCGGATTGAAATCTCCCTGCACCAGATCGGGATAGACTCGACCGTTGACGAAATAGATGGTGGCGAAGCGCTCGTTGTAGGTGAAGTGCTCGATATGACCGCGTTCCATCTGCGCATGGATGTTGGGATCGGCTTCGCTCAGCAGATAGAGATACTCCTGATCGAAATCGGTGCCGGTGCCGGCACCGTAAGTAGTGTCGCTGCCATCGGCGGGACGTACGATCAACGCACCCAGCAGGCCCATCTCGGTATGCAGGCCGGGATTGTCGCCGTCCATGCTGTGATAGACGTAGGTTCCCGGTTTGTGCGCGGTGAAGGTGTAACTGACCGGCGCATAGGAGATGCCCGCGCCCGTCTGGCGGGTAACCAACCCCGGCGAACCACCGGTGGCGGTGATGTTCTGTCCGGGTATCACCAGCGCCAGCGGATCGGGTACGCCGTAGTTATAGAGGTTGACGGTCACCGTCTGACCCTCGGTCACGATCATGGTCGGTCCGGGATACTGCGGCAGGTAGTATCCGGCCCCTTCCGCATGGGTCGCGCCACCGCCGGCATTCATATCGCCGAAACCCCACATGTAGAGACTGGATCCCTCAGGCAGATTGATGTTGAAGGGAGCCGCGTAGAGGTTGAAGGTCAGCCCCGCTCCCGCATCCACGGGAGTGATGCCGCGAATGGTGTGGCCCGCCGCCTGAGCCGAGACCCAAGGCATCAGCCACAGTCCCAGCAGCAGGGTGCCGACCAGACGCCCGATGTGCTTATTGAATTTACGCATGTTTCTATCTCCTGGTCAGGCAGCGCATCAGTTGGTGACGACGATCTCGGTGATCAAGCCGCCATCCAACTCGGTTTTGTTGCTCATCATGTAGTACTCGGAAGCTGTCAGGAAATAGGTCCCTGGTGCCACGTCAGCAGTGTCGATGATCACGTCATGTGTCTCGCCGCCACCGAAATTGATGGATGAGGTTTCAACATAGAGGTTCTTGTCGGAGATACCGCGGGTCTGCCGGGCGCCGGTGCCGACGATCCTCATCTTCAGACCTGGAGCTGTCATGGTGAAGAAGCGATCGATACTGACGTTGGACAGTCTCAACAACAGCTGCTGGCCCTGGCTGACCGAAATGCCGGCCCCCATGTCCTGAGACACTTCGCCGTTATTCAAGTCCTCACCCACGGGCAACCAGGGGGTGCCATCGTTGTTCTGCGGCGCCGTCATGCTGCTGCCGTAGAGTTCCAGCACCGTGTCGGGATAGCCGCGTCCGTTGATCTGCGGATAGTCGGTCTCCAGCGTGGAGAACGGCAGCGGCTGCACCTGGATGTGGGCATCATGGAACTTGGAATCAAAGCCGGACACCTGGATCGGCGCTTCCACGTCGTATGCCGTGGTGCCGTCATTGTCGTTATAGACGTAGCCCATCGGTGCCAGCGGATCGGTACCGCCCTTGCGCGTCCCGGCTGGACAAGGGATGGCGCCGGTACAGCCCGTCTCATCCTGCTTGGCATGCACGTAGAGATTGGCCAGCATGCCCATCTCCATGTGCTCGGTCGCCTCCACGTGACAGTGGTAGATGTAGGTGCCGGGTTCCATCACGTTGTAGTAGTAGGTCAGGGTCGATCCCATGTTGATGGAGATCGACACCTCCGGCACACCGTCGAACACCGTGGCCGCGTTGGGAAAACCGTGGTAATGGACCGTATGCGGATCGAACAGATCGGGACGCATCACGGTACCGACATTGGTCAGCGAGAGAAAAAGTTCATCCTCCTGATCCAGCGCGATGGTCGATCCCGGCCAACGGGCGGCAAGGATTCCCTCGGCGATCACGTCAGCCGGAAGTATGCCGGTCTTGTTGGCGAAACCGAAGGTGTACATGGGGTGTCCGTCTGACATCTCCGAGAAACCGTCACCCGCGATCAGATGCATGCACTTGACTGTGCCGCCGTTGGGTCCCACCACAACGTCGTTGTTTGGGTTTGGGTCTTCCTGCACATCCAATATGGCATTGCCATTGGCGTCATCGATACTGGGATTCTCCCCACACTGCACGTTGACCGCAGCGTGAAGCGTCCCCATTCCACCCAACAACACCAGCGAGACCGCGGTGGCGAGGGCACGTTTCTTCAATATGCTATTCATC
>JBNLGI010000196.1:0-21227 GCA_050305975.1 Sedimenticolaceae bacterium
GCACATAGGCCGCCATGGCCGGATTGAAGGGGTTGTAGCCGAGTCCGCCGTACATCTGCTTGACCATGATGATGGCGAAGGCCATGCCCAGCACCACCAGCCACCAGGGCAGCAGGGGCGGGATGGCGACGGCGAAGAGCAGCGCGGTGACAGTGGCGCTGAGGTCGAACAGGGGCGGCAGTACGGGACGCTTGCGCAGCTTCATCACGAGCGCCTCGAAGGCCAGCGCCGAGGCGATCGCCAACACGATATTGAAGGCAACGCCCCAGCCGAAATAGAAGATCAGGGCGATGCTGCCCGGGATCAGGGCCAGCACCACCTGCAACATCACCTTGTCGACACGGTTGGGCCGGGTGGTGTGGGGCGAAGTGTGGGTCTGGAATTCCATCAGGGCTGGCGCTCCGCTTCGTTCTCCGCTTCGGCTTTGGCCGCCTTGCGGCGCTGCTCGACGGCTTCGATCTTGGCCTGCTGTTCAGGCGTCAGGTTGTCGATGTTTTTCGGTTGGGCCTGCTGCTTGGCTTTTTTCTCGGCGGCTCGTTTCATGGCCGCTTCGATGGCGGCCTGCTTGCTTGCCTTGCCATCGCTCTCCGCGGTCGCAGCGCTCTTCGCCGGCGGCTTTTTGCCGAGGGCCTCTTTTTTCTTGCGCAGCTTGGCCTTGCGCTCCGCCTCCAGGCGCTCCAGGCGGGCGATGCGGGCGTCGTGGCGCTGCTTGGCGTGCTCGGCCTCGCGGCGCTCCTGCTCCTGAGCCCAGCTTTGGTGTTTGGCGAAGCGGAAGTAGTGCACCAGCGGGATGTGCGAGGGGCAGACATGGGAACAGCAGCCGCACTCGATACAGTCGAACAGGTTGTAGTCCTGCACCTTCTCCAGGTCTTTGGCCCGGCTGTACCAGTACATCTGCTGGGGCAGCAGATGGGCCGGGCAGACGTCGGCGCAGCGGCCGCAGCGGATACAGGCCTGGGCCGGCTCCGGCCGGGGCGTCTCCTGCGGCGTGGTGCAGAGCAGGCAGTTGGCTCCCTTGGTGATCGGGATCCTATCGCTGGCCAGGTCGAAACCCATCATGGGTCCGCCCAGGATCAGCTGTTGCGGGTTGTCCTGGTAGCCGCCGGCCTGGGCGATCAGGTCGCTGGCCAGAGTGCCGATCAGGGCCTCGAAGTTGCCCGGCTCGCGGATGCCCTCGCCGGTGAGGGTGACCAGGCGGGAGATCAGCGGTTTGCCCTCCAGCACCGCGTCGGCGATGGCGGCGGCGGTGGCCACGTTGTGGCAGATCACGCCGACCTGGGCCGGCAGGCCGGAGCTGGGCACCTCGCGCCCGGTGAGGATGCGGATCAGCTGTTTCTCGCCGCCGCTGGGGTAGAGGGTGGGGATGCGGATCACCTCGATCGGTTCGTCGTCCCGCACCAGATTGTGCATGGCCAGGATCGCCTCCGGCTTGTTGTCCTCGATGGCGATCAGGCACTCTTCGCTCTGCAGCATGTGCTGCAGGATGCGCACCCCCTCCATGACCCGTTCGGGCCGGTCCTGCATCAGGCGGTCGTCGCAGGTGATATAGGGCTCGCACTCGGCGCCGTTGATGATCAGGGTCTTGATCGGCTTGCCGGGGTTGAGTTTGACCGCCGAGGGGAAAGTGGCTCCGCCCATGCCGACGATACCGGCCTCGCGGATGCGCTGGCGCAGGGTCTGGGCGCCGGCTTGCAGATAGTCGGTGATGGGGGCGGGCAGTTCCGCCCATTCATCCTTGCCGTCCGATTCGATGATGATGCAGGGGCCGGAGAGGCCTGAGGGATGGGGAATCGGGTGCTCGCCGATTTCGACCACCCTGCCCGAGGTGGGGGCGTGCAATGGGGCGGTCACCGGCGCCGGCGAGTCGGCGATCATCTCCCCTTTGAGTACCCGCTGGCCCGGCTCCACCAGGGGGTGGGCGGGGGCGCCGATATGCTGATGCAGGGGCAGCACGAACCGTTTGGGCAGCTCGGCCTGCCGGGTCGGCCGGTCCAGGGAGAGTTGCTTGTGGTCCGGCAGGTGAAGTCCGCCGTGGAAAGTCCACAGTTCCCGGGAGCGGCCTCTCTTGGCTTCGACGTACATGGATCAGTTCGTTCGTGCTGCGATCGGTTCCTGGCCGCTCGTGGGGAAGGGCCAGCGCCAATTCTCGGTGGTTTCCGGGATCGGGTGCATCTCGATGCAGTCGACCGGACAGGGGGGGAGGCAGCGCTCGCAGCCGGTGCACTCCGACTCGATCACCACGTGCATCTGCTTGGCGGCGCCGATGATGGCGTCCACCGGGCAGGCCTGCAGGCACAGGGTGCAGCCGATGCACTCCTGCTCCCGGATCAAGGCTATCGACTTGGGCTTGGGCTCGGCGGTCTCGGCGTCGAGCGGTACCGGGTCGCGGCCGAGCAGATCGGCCAGCGCCACCATGGTGGCTTCGCCCCCGGGCGGACAGCGGTTGATCTCCACCTCGCCGTTGGCGATCGCCTCGGCATAGGGGCGGCAGCCGGCAAAGCCGCACTGACCGCACTGGGTCTGGGGCAGGATCTTTTCGATCTGGTCGGTGATCGGATCCCCCTCCACGTGGAAATGGATGTTGGCGTAACCGAGCAACAGGCCGAAGGCGGCGGCCAGGGCGGTGATGGCGAGAATGGCGATCAGCATGGCCTCATCATCCTCAATGGGACACCAGTCCGGCGAAGCCCATGAAGGCCATCGACATCAGTCCGGCCGTGATCAGAGCAATGGCGTTGCCCTGCAGCGGCGCGGGCACGTCGGCTGCCGCGACCCGCTCGCGCACCGCGGCAAACAGCACCAGCACCAGCGAGAAACCGGCGGCGGCGCCGAAGCCGTAGAGCCCGGATTCGATGAAACCGTGCTGCTCCTGGGTGTTGAGCAGGGCCACGCCGAGTACCGCGCAGTTGGTGGTGATCAGCGGCAGGAAGATGCCCAGCACCTGATACAGCATGGGACTGGTCTTGTGCATCACCATCTCGGTGAACTGCACCACCACGGCGATGACCAGGATGAAGGCGATGGTGCGCAGGTACTCGATGCCGAGCGGCACCAGCATGTATTCGTTGACCAGGTAGGAGCAGAGCGAGGAGAGGGTCAGCACGAAGGTGGTCGCCAGGCCCATGCCGGTGGCAGTCTCCAGCTTGCGCGAGACGCCCATGAAGGGGCACAGCCCGAGGAACTTCACCAGGACGAAGTTGTTCACCAGCACGGTGCTGATCAGAATGAGGGCGTACTCTTGCATGAAAAACCGGTATAAAAATGAATCCAGTAAGGATAAGCGGCCATCCGGCGGCTTACAACTTGTCTGTGGAGTGGAATAGTGCACGCTGAGCCGGGTTCGAGGCATTGACAAGCCGCAAGCCGGCCGCTTGTGGCGCTGATCGACTATCCCGCACGAGCGCCTATCGTGCTAGGCTTTGGCCATCCTCCATTGGCGTATCCTGGGGATTTACCGGCTATCGAGGGTTCGGCTCACCCGCGGTGGCGCAAGACAACAATAAGCCGATAAACGGGTGATCGCCTGACCTGGTGCCGCCCGAGAAGACACCAAAGAAGAAGAGGACAACCGATGAAACTAGAGTCTCTGGCCCTGCACGCCGGCTACAGCTCCGAGCCTACCACCAAGGCAGCGGCGGTACCGATCTACCAGACCACCTCCTTCACCTTCGACGACACCCAACACGGCGCCGACCTGTTCGATCTGAAGGTGATGGGCAACATCTACACCCGCATCATGAACCCCACCACCGCGGTGCTGGAACAGCGACTGACCGAGATGGAGGGCGGTATCGGCGCCCTGGCCGTGGCCTCCGGCATGGCGGCCATCACCTACGCCATCCAGTGCATCGCCGTGAGTGGCGACAACATCGTCAGCACCAGTCAGCTCTACGGCGGTACCTACAACCTGTTTGCCCACACCTTTCCGCGCCAGGGCATCGAGGTGCGCATGGCCTCCTTCGACGACTACGAAAAGCTGGAGAGCCTGATCGACGACAGGACCAAGGCGCTCTTCTGCGAGTCGATCGGCAATCCGGCCGGCAACGTGGTGGACCTGGAGCGGCTGGCCGAGATCGCCCACCGCCACGGCCTGCCGCTGATCGTCGACAATACGGTGGCGACCCCCTATCTCTGCCGCGCCTTCGACCACGGCGCCGACATCATCGTCCACTCCCTGACCAAGTACATCGGCGGTCACGGCACTTCCATCGGCGGTATCATCATCGATTCGGGCAGGTTCGACTGGGTCGCCAACAAGGCGCGCTTCCCCATGCTCAACGAGCCCGATCCCTCCTACCACGGGGTGGTCTATACCGAGGCCCTGGGTCCCGCGGCCTACATCGCCCGTTGCCGCGTGGTGCCCTTGCGCAATACCGGTTCGGCGATCTCGCCCCACAACGCCTTTCTCATCATGCAGGGGCTCGAGACCCTGGGTCTGCGCATGGAGCGCCATTGCGAGAACGCCCTGGCCGTGGCTAACTATCTGAAACAGCATCCCCAGGTGAAGTGGGTCAACTACGCGGCGTTGCCGGAGAGCCCGCACTACGAGCGCTGCCAGAAGATCACCAAGGGTCTGGCTTCCGGTATTCTCAGCTTCGGCATCGAGGGAGGCATCGAGGCGGGCGCCCGCTTCATCGACGCCCTGCAGATGATCCTGCGTCTGGTCAACATCGGCGACGCCAAGTCCCTGGCCTGCCATCCCGCCTCCACCACCCATCGTCAGCTCAATGAAGAGGAGTTGAAGACCGCCGGCGTCAGTGCCGACATGGTGCGGCTCTCCATCGGCATCGAGCATGTGGACGATATTATCGCCGACATCGAACAGGCGTTGGAGGCGGCGAAGGGGTGAGGGGATATGCGGGAGAGCAGTGGCGAACAGCCGACGGCACGGTGACGTCATCGGGGTCAGGCCGATGGGGGAGTTCTGCGTGCAGCGATAACCTGTCGGCTTTGCCTAGAACCGCATAAGGTTTCAAGGCGTTCCCGCTGCTGACGCCGTTGGCGTGCAATGAGCCGTGCGGATGTGTCTGGGCAAGGTCGTGGTGCTTGTTGTGCGCTGTCATCGCCATGCGTGCCGACCACAGCACAAGCTCGACTGGTTATGGCGGTATATCGGTCGACTGGCGATGTCGGAGTAAGGCTTGCCGCCCATCCCGCATGGACAGGTTCGTTAGCAGTTGAAACCGCATTTGGTGGGGCGGGCAGGGCCTGTGCCTCTTGCCCACTGGACACTACCTCGTGATTGGCATCCTTGGTGCTCAAGCCGTGAGTCGGTCTGGCAGGATGCCACTTGACTCGGCAATACAGTTCATACCTCGGTCGAGATGCAAAGAATAACTAATAAGTCTCATGTTGATAATGATGCTTTTTTGCTATTTCACTCGAAAATTCCCGTGGTTTTATAAGAGTATTTTATTGGTCAAAATGCCCTGTAAAGATTGGTTTGTCGCAGCCGCTGAGAAGGGTAGATCAGAGGAGAGAGAAGAGGAGATTGATCAGAGGAATTAGATAGGATGTCGCCCCCCATCGTACCAGTCCGCAGTTTTTAATTTGATGTGATGGGTTGTGTTGATACCAGTCGTCGGACTTTCCGACGATTTTGCTGCACTATTGAGGTCCTGGCGATGACTACATCCAAACATGTCCTTTCTGGATTCATATTCCAGATCCTGCTGTTTTGCTTTCTTTCATATAGTGGCCTTGTCGCTGCTGCCAACCCGCACGCTGAAACTGGACACACCTCGCATTGGGGATATACGGGTGCTTCCGGCCCGGCCGAGTGGCATACCTTGTCTGAAGAGTATGCGCTGTGCGGCAGTGGAAAACGCCAGTCCCCGGTGAATATCTGGAATGAAGTATCAGCTGACTTATATCATTTGCAGTTTCACTATCAGACTATACCGCTGCTTGTGCTGAACAATGGGCATACGCTGCAAGCCAATTACAACAGCATGGGCGGAGAAGAGACTGTCACTATTGGCGGTAAATCCTACCCAGTACGCAGCAAGCCTGTCTATAACAGCACGTTAATGCTGGGTGATGTACCCTATCAACTTCTCCAATTCCATTTTCATACCCCCAGTGAGCATGCGCGCAATGGTCAGCGTTATGCCATGGAAGTCCATCTAGTGCATAAGAGCGCCGACGGTAACCTGGCAGTGGTGGGTGTGTTGTTCGAACGGGGAAAAGAGAATCCAGTACTGGAAAAGGTGCTCGACAATGTCTCCCGTAATCTCAACGAGATCAAGTTGGTTCAAGGTGTCGCGATTAACGCTGCCGATTTGCTGCCTGATGACCACAAGGTCTTTCACTATAGCGGATCGTTGACCACGCCGCCCTGCAGCGAGAATGTCAACTGGTTCATGATGACCTCCCCGATGGAGGTGTCGGACAAGCAGGTCACGCAGTTTGAAAACCTGATAGGTAAGAATGCCCGTCCGTTACAACCCATGCATTGGCGTTCGATGCTGATCTCCGAATAAGGCTCAATCTTGAAGAGAGTATGACCATGAAAAATCTACTCAACAATATGTCGTTGAAAGCCAAGCTAATGGGATTTGCAAGCGTCCTGCTGGGCTTGTTGATAATCAGTTCCGTCTATTCCATATTCGCTATGAAGAGCATAGGCAGTGAGTTGTTCGCTATTGCCGAAGAGGATATTCCGCTGACGGAAAAAGTCGCCGAGATCACGACGCATCAATTGGAACAGGCTGTGCAATTCGAACGCGCTCTACACTATGGCGCAGTCTTGAAAATTGAAGATTCGGCTGTATCCCGCTTCCGCGAAGCGGTAAAGGCCTTTGATGAAGGCACGGAAGGCATCGAAGAGGAGCTTCGGGACGCCGATCAAATAGTCGAAGAGGCCTTGAGCCATAGCTCAGGCGATGAGCAACAGGAGTTTGCGTCAATTCGTGAAGCGTTGAAAACCATTGAAAGTGCTCATAAGGAGTATGTGGAGCATGCCCACGATGTCTTTATTGCCTTCACGGAAGGCAAAACACATCAGGCGGAGGAGTTGGCCGAAAATGTGGAGCATGAAGAAGAAAATATTGATACATCGCTTGAGCGCATGTTGGATCAGATCGGTCAGTTTACCGAAGAGAGTGCCAAACGTGCTGAGACTCATGAACAGTCAGCAGTTGTCGTTCTCAGCATCATTGCGCTGATTAGCATAATCTTGGGTTTTGTTGTCAGTAGTATATTCGCTTCCTTTATCGTAAGCGCAATTCGCAAGGCAACGGTGATTGCGTCCGGTGACCTCACTCAGGACATCAAAGTCGAAAGTCGTGATGAAATTGGCGAACTGCTCACGGCGATCAACGGTATGCGCGTGAAATTGCTCGATATGCTCTCAGATATATCTGAAACCACAGAACAGTTGTCAACCGCCTCGGAAGAGATGTCGTCGATAACGATACAGACCAGCGAGACCATTCAAACTCAGCGGTCGGAGACGGAGCAGGTGGCAACGGCAATGAACGAAATGACAGCCACAGTTCAAGATGTTGCAGTCAATATCAACCATACTGCCAGTGCTGCTGACGACGCTTTTGAGCAAACCCAAAAGGGGTCGCAGATCGTGCAGCGGGCAATCACCCAGATCAACAAGCTTGCCGAGCAGGTGGAGAGTTCCTCCAGAACTATCAACGAATTGGAGCAGCATAGTGAGGCCATCAATACGGTGCTTGACGTCATAAAAGGGATTGCAGATCAAACCAACCTGTTGGCACTTAACGCTGCAATCGAAGCGGCCCGAGCCGGTGAACAGGGACGGGGATTTGCCGTTGTCGCCGATGAAGTGCGAACATTGGCAAGCCGTACGCGCCAGTCAACCGATGAGATCAATGAGATGATTGAGAAACTCCAATCGGGTTCTCGTCAAGCAGTGGCAGTGATGGATCAGAGTCGGGAAGAGGCGCAATCAGCTGTGGAACTCGCTACGCAAACGGGTACGGCGTTGGCAACCATCACCCAGGCCGTTGAGAAAATCAACGAGATGTCCAGTCAGATAGCCAGTGCTGCCGAAGAGCAGGGATCTGTCGCGGAAGAGATCAATCGCAACATCGTCAGGATCAATGACATGTCCAATCAGACCGCGGATGGCGCCCATGAGACGGCCACGGCGAGTCAAAACCTGGCGCACATGGCCACAGAACTGCAAGGATTGGTTGCGCAGTTCACTGTCCGATAAGGCCAATTTCAGAGGCGCACCGGAGAGGATTGAAAGTGCGCCTGACGACTATGGAGATCGGCAGTATCACGAGGTAGTAGGGGCCGAGCCGGAGTAGGCTGCCCAAGGGGTGCTGCCCACGGTCCACCTGCAGCGCGCGGCTGATGCCGGCAGAAGGGTCACCGGCGCTCGCCAAGCCGATCATCGAATGCGAATAACGAGTGTAGCCCTCATTTGGAACGGATGGATCAGTGTCAGCTGCGGTCTTGAGCCATGTAATCCTGTTCGAGACCGGGGCCGTGTTGTGCTCAATTCTCGAGGCGCTGTTGAGATCCCCTCATTCCAAACCCCTGTTCCTAAGCGAGAGGGGCTTGCTGAGGGGGGGCTAAACCCGCGGCAAGGATTCCCGTAAAAACATTCGCGGATCGTGAGCCGCACTTTTATTTGACACGCATACCGGGCTGAGCTCCCTGGTCAGGATTGAGGATGAAGAGCTCTTTCCCCCCGGATCCTGCAGCCAGCACCATGCCTTCGGAAATTCCAAAGCGCATCTTGCGCGGCGCCAGGTTGGCTACCATCACCGTGAGTTTTCCTTCCAGATCCTCGGGTGCATAGGCCGACTTGATGCCGGCAAAGACGTTGCGCGTCTCGCCCCCCAGGTCGAGGGTCAGTTGCAGCAGCTTGTCGGCACCCTCCACCGGCTGCGCCTTGGCGATGCGGGCGATGCGCAGATCGAGCTTGGCGAAGTCGTCGAACTCGATGGTCCCGGCGATGGGGTCCCTGGCCAGCGGCGAATCGGCGGCCGGCTTGGCGGCCGGAGCGGGGACCTGCGCGGCCAGGTCCTCTTTCGAGTGCTCCAGCATAGCCTCGATCTGCTTGGGATCGACCCGGGTCATGAGCGGCTTGAACTTGCCGATCTCATGGCCGGTCAGCGGGTTGGCCAGCTGCTCCCAGGTCAGCGGTTCGACTTGCAGGAAGGCCTCCGCCATCTCGGCGGTGCCGGGCAGGATCGGGCGCAGGTAGCCGATCAGCAGGCGGAACAGGTTGAGGCCATCGCTGCAGATGGTCTGCAGCTGCTCATCCTTGCCCTCCTCTTTCGCTACCACCCAGGGTTTCTGCTCGTCGATGTATTGGTTGGCGCGGTCGGCCAGGGCCATGATCTCACGCACGGCGCGGCTGAACTCCCGTTTTTCGTAGTGTTCGGCGATCTCCTCGCCCTTGGCCACGAAATCGCTGAAAAGATCCGTTTCGCTTACACGGTCCGCCAGCTTGCCGTCAAACCGCTTGCTGATGAAGCCGGCGCAGCGACTGGCGATGTTGACCACCTTGCCCACCAGGTCGCTGTTGACCCGGGCGGCGAAGTCCTCCAGGTTGAGGTCGATGTCGTCGACGCCGGAGCCCAGCTTGGCGGCGAAGTAGTAGCGCAGGTACTCCGGGTTGAGGTGGTCCAGGTAGGTGCGCGCCTTGATGAAAGTGCCGCGCGACTTGGACATCTTGGCTCCGTCAACCGTAAGGAAGCCGTGGGCGAACACCGCGCTGGGGGTGCGGAAGCCCGCGCCGTACAGCATCGCCGGCCAGAACAGGGTGTGGAAGTAGATGATGTCCTTGCCGATGAAGTGGTAGAGCTCGGTCTGACTCTCCGGCGCCCAGTAGTCGTCGAAGTCGAGTCCTTCGGTGCGGTCGCAGAGGTTGCGGAAGCTGGCCATGTAGCCGATGGGGGCGTCGAGCCAGACATAGAAGTACTTGCCCGGATGGTCGGGGATCTCAAAGCCGAAGTAGGGGGCGTCGCGGGAGATGTCCCACTCCTGCAGACCGGCATCGAACCACTCGCCCAGCTTGTTGGCCACCTCGTTCTGCACGTGACCGCCGCCGGTCCAGGCTCTCAGCATCTCTTCGAAGTCGGCCAGCTTGAAAAAGTAGTGGTCCGACTCGCGCTGCTCGGGCACCGCGCCGGAGACGGCGGAGACCGGGTTCTTCAGCTCGGCCGGGGAGTAGCTGGCGCCGCACACCTCGCAGTTGTCGCCGTACTGGTCCTCGGCGCCGCATTTGGGACAGGTGCCCTTGATGAAGCGGTCGGGCAGGAACATATGCTCCACCGGGTCGTAAGCCTGGGTGATGGTGCGTTTGGCGATGTGGCCGCCGTCGCGGTTGCGCTCGTAGATGGTGTTGGCGCAGGCCTGGTTCTCCGGCGAGTGGGTCGAGTGGTAGTTGTCGAAACCGATGCGGAAGTCGGCGAAATCGGCCTGATGCTCCTCGGCCACGCGGGCGATCAGGGTCTCCGGATCTATCCCCTCCTGGCGGGCGCGCAGCATGATCGGCGTGCCGTGGGCGTCGTCGGCGCAGACATAGAGACACTGATGGCCGCGCATCTTCTGAAACCGGGCCCAGATGTCGGTCTGGATGTACTCCACCAGATGGCCGATGTGGATCGGCCCGTTGGCGTAGGGCAGGGCGCTGGTGATCAGGATCTTGCGGGTTGTCTGGTTCATCTCGAGTCCGGCTCGTCTGCTGGTCAGGCGGAAAGCCGGCAATTATCGCACAATGGCGTGTTAAATAAACATAGGTAGGGGGAATTGGGAAACCTGTGGCTGGATATCCGAAAATTAATGCCGATAGCTGCCAGTAAATGTTTTGGTTAGTAATGACGCAGTGAATGCTGACGGTGATTGGCGCAGCCTTACTCTAGATCGTGTAAGCCATGTTGGGGCTTCTATCGCAACTTCTCAGAATCGACTTAGAGGCGATCTAACTGTATCTGTCACCGCAGGTAACAATCTAACCGGTCCCGAAAGCAGCGCATACGGGCTGTGATCAATCGAAATGAGTAGAAAGAAGTCACAGACTATAAGGTCTGTGGTTCTATTGTGCATGTCATATACATAACGGAAGGTGTCTATGGCTGGCCATATCTCGTCTCTACACCTTAGTTTGCACGTAGTCGCTATTCCACTTCCCGACACTACGACAATGCCATTGGTTTTATGCCAAGCAAGTGCAGTTAATATCTTGGCAACAAAAATTCAGTTTGCTAAAGTCCCTGACAATCTATAGGGATGCGCTATAGTGTCGGCGTATGTCATAGGTAATCGCTAAATTATGCAGGAAGTAAATTACTATGAAAATGTTTTGCAAGATGCCAATTATCGCTGTTTTGTCATTAGTTTTATCGGGTTGTGCGGGAGTTGCCCATACCTACAAGGGAGATGAAAAACCGGCCAGTGAAGTTGCGATTTTAAACTCAGAGCGTACTGAGTTTAGTGGGGAGACCTACTTTGTCTCTTTTGTGGCCTACGTTGACATGAAAGATGAAGAGAAAACAAGAAATTCTCTTGGGGATGAATTTATTGGTTATCCAAAAGAAGTTCATATGTTGCCGGGAGAATATATGTTGATGAATAAATGTTGGACTATCCGTGGTACTGCGTTCGTTCCAATGAGTATCAAAGTTGATGCCGGAAAAAAGTACATGTTTACGTGTGCCCCTGCAATGAACAAGCTGAACACGGTTCAAATGAAGTATGAAGTTGTGAAATAAATCAAGACAAGTCACGTATTCAGTACGCCTGTTAATGAAATGAAGAATAGCCACAGTTACCTGTGGCTATTTTTTCAATCGGTAGACGCCACCGAGCGCTTCCTGTCATTGGGTTGTCATGCTGTAGCAACCTATTGCTCACCTTCCTGTAAATTCACCGTCATATCGATCCGTTAAGCTCCCGCGGATTCTCTTTTTGGAGTTGCTGCGGTGTTGAATGTCGAACAGGTCCTGACCCAACGATTTCCCGGTTTTTTCAACAACCCCCCACGGCTGTTGACCAAACCCATGCTGACCCTGCTGCGCATGCTGTTTCATGAGCGGGAGATCAACCGTTTTCTGGAGCAGCACAAAGGGGTGCACGGACTCGATTTCATCGAGAAGGTGCTGGAGTACTTCGACCTCGACTATCTGGTCTCGAACCGGGATCTGGAGAACATCCCGCCCACGGGAAGGGTGGTGGTGGTGGCGAATCACCCGCTGGGAGCGCTCGACGCCCTCAGTCTGATCCAGATGATCAGCCGGGTGCGCAGCGACATCCGGGTGGTGGCCAACGACCTGCTCTCGGCCCTGGAGCCGCTGGGCGATCTGCTGCTGCCGGTGGACAATTTGGGCGGTGGTTCCAGCCGTAAGGGTATCAAACAGGTCTACGCCGCACTCGAGAGGGAGGAACTGGTCATTGTTTTCCCCGCCGGGGAGGTCTCCCGTCTGCGTCCCAATGGGGTGCGCGACGTGAACTGGAAAGGCGGCTTCCTGCAGTTCATCCGGCGTACCGACTCACCCCTGTTGCCGGTCTTCATCGACGCCAGGAATTCGCCGTTGTTCTACGCGGTCTCCATGCTCTACAAACCGATAGCAGCCCTGTTGCTGGTGGGCGAGATGTTCCGGCAACGCTCCAACACCATCGGCTTTCGCATCGGCGAGCTGGTGCCGGCGGCTCACCTCAATGTCGAGGGGATAAGATCCAAGGCGCGGGTGCGCATGGTGCGTAAACACTTCTACAAAGTGGCCCAGCGCAAGTCGGGGGTCTTCACCACCGAGCGCAGCATCGCCCATCCGGAATCGCGACAGGCCCTGAAAAAGGAGCTGGCGAGGGGGCAACTGCTGGGTGAGACCCGCGACGGCAAGCAGATTCTGCTGCTGGAATGGGAACCCGGCAGCGTCCTGATGCGTGAGATAGGACGCCTGCGCGAACTCAGCTTTCGTAAAGTTGGGGAGGGGACAGGGCGCCGTCGCGATACCGATTCCTATGACGCCCACTACCGTCATCTGGTGCTGTGGGACGAGGCGGAGCTAGAGGTGGTGGGGTCCTATCGCCTGGGCGAGGCAGGCAGGATTCTGCAGTCACAGGGGATGCAGGGGCTCTATACCCACTCCCTGTTCAAGTTCGATCCCGCGTTCGAGACTTTCGCATTGGATGCCATCGAACTGGGACGCAGCTTTGTTCAGCCGCGCTACTGGGGTTCCCGTGCATTGGACTATCTCTGGCAGGGCTTGGGCGCCTACCTGAGACACCATCCACAGGTTAGGTATATGTTCGGCCTGGTCAGTATCAGCGCCCGCTATCCGCGGCCGGCGCGTGACCTGATGGTCCATTTCTATCGCCACTATTTCGGCTGTCGAGACGCTCTCGGCGAAGCGAAGATCCCCTATAAACTCAGCCTGCCCGGCATGGAGGAGTGTGAGGCGATCTTCACGGGAGAGGATTTTGAACGGGACATGCAGGAGCTGAAGCACCGGCTGTCGCTTTACGATCTGACGATTCCGACCCTGTACAAACAGTATACCGACCTGTGTGAACCCGGCGGTGTCTGCTTTCTCGATTTCGGTGTCGACCCCGATTTCGCCAACTGCACGGACGGTATGATTCTGGTGGATGTGCAGAAGGTGAAGGCCGCCAAGCGAAAGCGCTATCTGGGCGAAGGGTAGCGGCGTTGGCCATCAACCGGTCTGCGTTTGAGACGGCGTGGCTAAAACGTCACTGTTTCGGTGCGGCGAGCCGCACCCTACGTGTAGGATTGGTTTGTAGGGTGCGGCTGGCCGCACCCTACACGGGCATGATGACGGCGACCGGAAGAGTTCCGGTAGCGCAGGCTGAGGCCGATCAGTAACCGCCCTTGCGTTTGGTCTCCGGCAGACCGGCTACTTTGCTCGCCTGCTTGGCTGGGCCTTTCGGAAAATGGACGTAAAGGGACTTGGCGTCCACCTTGCCTTCATCGGTCCAGACATCCTTGAAGTGCTTCACCATGTGGCGTTCGTTGGGTTGGTTGCCACCGTTGTTGAAATATTCGTCACGCAGGTAGTTGATGATGTCCCAGGCCTTCTCGCTCAGCTCGATGCCTTCATCCGCAGCGATGGCTTTAGCCACGTCCTCGCTCCATTCGGTCTGATCGACCAGGTAGCCGTTGGCGTCGGCTTCGATGGTTTTGCCGTTAACTTCGTATGACATTGATCTCTCCTTCAAACATGAAAATACAGGACGGATAAAGCACAAAGCCGTCGCTGTGAGGTTGTGTATTCTTTGAATTGGCGCCGTATCTTAAACAGTCTTGTGCGGAACAAACAAGCCGAAGCCACGGCTGCGCAAGGGACCGACGCCTTGTTCCTGAAGCGTCACGGCATCGTCCAGAGAGAGGCCAGCCACCATCAGGCTGCGAGTCTCAAGCGTGCCCTCAGGGGAGGCAAAAGTGGTCACTTTGCCGCACAGCACCTTCTTGAATCGCAGACTCATCGTCTGCAGTGATTCGACGGCCTGTTGCAGAAAGGCGTCTTCGTCCAGCTCGGCCTCGGACACCACATGTCGACTGTAGAGGGTGGTGGTCATGCCCAGAAAACGGGTATGGGATTCACCGATCTCCAGGCTGTTGCCGCCGATGTCCAGCGTCTTGCCGCTGAGGGTTGCGGCTTCCTCGACACGCTCTTTGGGCAGTCTCAGAATCAGGGGGGTGCGGCGCGACAGGTAGAGGGTCTCCTCGCCTACGCTCGGTCGCTCCCAGCCGTTGCCGGAATCGGCGCCATGGATCAGATGCAGGCCGGCCTGTTCCTCATCGGGAAACCAGGGCAGCACCTCATGAATGGCCTGGGAGAGCGCCCAGGCATGGTCCACCGGCAGTGTGCGACATTTGATCTTGAAGATCAGGTCGACCACATTGTCCGGAACGACATATTGCTCTTCGTCGATCTCTTCTTGCCAGAACATTGCTATCACCCGTTCGTGTTTCAAGAATAGGCGGGTATCTGGGCCCGCACGGCATCCCGGTCGAACCACCAGTCATCGTCCATGATGACATCCAGGACCTTGGCCAGTCGGGGCAGGAATTTCTGCGGATCGTCCAGTTCCATGCGCTCGACCCAGAAATCGAAGATCTCCTGCTCCTCCACCTGGCTGTGACGCCGGGCCACCTGCCCCAGCAGCTGGTTGGTAAAGAATCTGAGGTCCTCCCGCTCCTGGCCCTGGGCGCGCATGTCGACCAGATAGCAGGCGGTGACGGCTGCCACGGCGGCACCATCCGAGTTGTCCGGTGTTTCGTCGATCAGATGCTGCAGCATGGCCACGCTCAGTTCGGGATCGATCGGGAAGGTGACGCCGAGCCAGATGCCCTGCGCCAGGGCCTTGATGGATTCAGGCTGTTCCGCTTGGTAGAGCACGTCGCAGGACTCCACCGCCCTGAGCCAGAGAGCCTGTGCCAGGGCTTCGTCCAGAAGTGGACGGGCGATGTCCCAGGCCTCTTGCCGACGGTCCAGGTCGAGCAGGATATAGCAGGACTCCAATTGGAGCTCCATGCGTTTGTCGAGCGGGGCATCCTGCTGCAGCTCGGCCAGCTCCTCGCGCTTCTCATCCAGACGCAGCTCCAGCAGCTTGCTGGATTTTACTGCGTCCTCCGAACACTCGTTGTCGCCGATGAAGGCCTCAGATTCTAAGTATTTCACGATTCTCTTCCTGATGGCTCTAGGGCCTGTTAACACTAACCCTATAGGTCCTAGGTAAAGGTCGCTTCGAGGCGATCCTCCCAGTTGTCGGGAGTGTCGGGGAATGGCGGCTTGACATCGATACGGAAAAAGATCTCGGTCTTGGACCGCTCCTTCACCACCTCGAGCAGCTTCTCGAAGGTATCCGCCTCCGGATGCTGCATCATGATCTCGCTTAAGTAGAGCATGGCTGATGTACCAAGTATGTGTAAGACAGGATTGCGTTTAAATACGCAGTAAACCGCTCAAGTATTAGTATTGAACTACATGCTAAAGAATCGATCAAGCATCAATACACTAGAATTTACCGGTCAATATATCACCCGGACAAAATGGGGTAGTTGCTACTTTATAAGTATTCGGTAAATGACTTTAAGACTATGTATTGTCAATATTTTTGCGATTTTTTCAGTGCGGTCAATCTGCCGAAAATGGATAAAAACATATCCCATATGGGATAGTCATTAATATCTCTTTACCCCCCATCGGAAGGATATTGGTCTGCATTAGACATCCCTAAACTTTCGACCCCAGTAGAGACAGGCCAGTCGCCTGTAGCGGTTTCGGATTGCAGGTCTGACGGCCCGTTTTCTATGCCACGGTTTTGGCGCAGCTCATAACACGGTACAGAAACAGCCAAAGACCCGTTCAAACGACCATTGGGAGAAAGAGTGATGGCAAAACAGATGCATGATACCCCCATGCTTGACCAGCTGGAGAGCGGCCCCTGGCCCTCCTTCGTAACCGGCCTCAAGCGTCTCGCCAAAGACAACGACATGATGGTTGACCTGCTGGGTCAGCTTGAGACTTCCTACGAAACCCGCAAGGGTTACTGGAAAGGCGGCACCGTAGGCGTGCTCGGTTACGGTGGCGGTATCATCCCCCGCTTCACCGAACTTAAGGGTGAAGACGGCAAGGCCCTGTTTCCTGCCGCTGCGGAATTCCACACCCTGCGTGTCATGCCCCCTCCAGGCATGCACTACGACACCAACACCATTCGCAAATTCTGCGACATCTGGGAAAAGTACGGCTCCGGCCTGATCGCTTTCCATGGCCAGTCCGGCGACATCATGTTCCAGGGCTGCAGCACCGACAACGTCCAGCCCGCCTTCGACGCGATCAACGAGATGGGCTTCGATCTCGGTGGCGCCGGTCCCGCCGTGCGTACCGGTATGTCCTGCGTGGGCGCCGCCCGTTGCGAGAACTCCTGCTTCGACGAAGGTCGCACCATGCGCATGCTGGTCAACAACGCCCTTGACGACATGCATCGTCCCGCGCTGCCTTACAAGTTTAAATATAAGGTATCCGGTTGCCCCAACGACTGCATGAACTCCGTGCAGCGCGCCGATCTGGCCACCATCGGTACCTGGCGCGACGACATGAAGGTCGACCAGGAAGAGGTCAAGAAGTTTGTTTCCGCGAAAGGCCGCAAATACGTCATCGACAACGTCATCACCCGTTGCCCGACCCAGGCGCTGTCGCTGAACGACGACGACACCCTGGCCGTTGACAACCCCTCCTGCGTCCGTTGCATGCACTGCATCAACGTGATGACCAAGGCACTCTCTCCCGGCGACGACAAGGGCGTGACCCTGCTCTGCGGCGGTAAGCGTACCCTGAAGATCGGCGATCTGATGGGCACCGTGATCGTGCCCTTCATGAAGCTCGAGTCCGATGAAGACTTCGAAACCCTGGGCGAGCTGGCCACCGAGATCCTCGACTTCTTCGCCGAGAACGCCCTGGAGCACGAGCGTACCGGTGAGATGATCGAGCGTATCGGCCTGGTCAACTTCCTGGAGGGAGTCGGCCTCGAGATCGATCCCAACATGATCGAACGTCCGCGCATGAATCCCTACGTCCGCACCGACGGCTGGGATGAAGAGGCAGCCAAGTGGGCTGAACGCAAGGCGGCTCAATAATCCAATCCACTGCTGACTGACAGCAGATTGCAAGGGGGGCACCGGGTTCGCCCGGATGCCCCTTCAAACGAATCAATTACCCTATTTTTTTGGAGGTAGGTATGTCGGAACCTCGTATGCCGATCGAGAGTGGCGTCCCGGAGATGGAGCCCTACTTGCACCCCGTGCTGAAGAAAAACTACGGCCAGTGGGCCTGGCATGAGCGCCTGCGTCCCGGTGTCCTGCATCACGTGGCCAAGAGCGGCGACAGCATCTGGACCGTGCGTGCCGGTACCCAGCGTCAGATGGACGTCTACACTATCCGCAAGCTGATGGATATCGCCGACGAATACGCCGAAGGCTATGTTCGCTTCACCATTCGTTCCAATATCGAGTTCATGGTCAGCGAAGAGTCCAAGGTTCAGCCCCTGATCGACAAGCTGAACGAAGAGGGCTTCCCCATCGGCGGTACCGGTCCCTCGGTCTCCATGATCTCGCATACCCAGGGTTGGCTGCACTGCGACATCCCGGGCACCGACGCCTCCGGCGCCGTCAAGGCCCTGATGGACGAGCTCTACGACGATTTCACCAAGGAAGAGATGCCCAACCGCGTGCGCATCACCACCTCCTGCTGCCAGATCAACTGCGGCGGTCAGGGTGACATCGCCATCAACATCCAGCATACCAAGCCGCCGAAGATCGACCACAGCCAGGTCGCCAACGTCTGTGAGCGTCCCTCGGTCGTGGCCCGTTGCCCGGTGGCCGCTATCCGTCCCGCCATGGTCAACGGCAAGCCTTCGCTGGAAGTGGACGAGAAGAAGTGCATCTGCTGTGGCGCCTGCTTCCCGCCCTGTCCGCCGATGCAGATCAACGATCCGGAGCACTCCAAGTTCGCCATCTGGGTGGGCGGCAAGAACTCCAACGCCCGTTCCAAGCCGACCTTCCACAAGCTGGTCGCCGCCGGCGTGCCGAACAACCCGCCGCGCTGGCCCGAGGTCTCTGCCATCGTCAAGCAGATCCTGAACGCCTACAAGGAAGACGCCAAGGACTGGGAGCGTATCGGTGAGTGGGCCGAGCGTATCGGTTGGCCCAAATTCTTCGAGAAGACCGGCCTGCCTTTCACCAAGTATCACATCGATAACTGGCGCGGCAGCCGCAACAACCTGAATGCCTCTGCGCACATCCGCTTCTGAAATCGGACAAGGTAAGGCAATTACAGGAAGGTTAAATCGATGAAATTCGCGATTCAGATTAACGAAGGGCCGTACCAACACGAGGCGACGGACTCTGCATACCAGTTTGCCAAGGCTGCCTTGGAAGCTGGACACGAAATCATGCGTGTCTTCTTCTATCACGACGGTGTCAACAACGGCACCAATCTGACCACGCCGCCGCAGGACGATCGTAATATCGTCAACCGCTGGTCCGAGCTGGCCAAGCAGCACGACCTCGATCTGGTGGTGTGTGTGGCGGCCGCTCAGAGACGGGGTATCGTCGACGAGGGTGAGATGCAGCGTAACGGCAAGAGTGCGCAGAACATCGCAGACGGATTCCGTATCTCCGGTCTCGGTCAGTTGATCGAGGCGGGTATCCAGTCGGACCGGCTCGTGGTTTTCGGCGACTAAGCAGGGGGTTGAAGATGTCTGAAAATATAAAGAAATTCATGTATCTCAACCGCCGGGCTCCCTACGGCACCATCTATGCCTGGGAGTCTCTGGAAGTCGTGTTGATCGGTGCCGCATTCGACCAGGACGTCAGTCTGGCCTTCCTGGACGACGGTGTGTATCAGCTGGTCAAGGGACAGGACACCAGTGGATTGGGTATGAAGAACTTCTCGCCCACATACCAGGCGCTTGGTGATTACGATGTGACCAAGCTCTACGTGGAGAAGGAGTCCCTGGAGGAGCGCGGTCTTACTCTGGACGACCTGATGCCTCTGACCTATGAAGACGAGGACGACGATTGGGCGGAGAAGGATTCCATCCGTCTGGTCAGTCGCGCTGAACTGGCTGACATCATGGACGAGCAGGATGTCCTTTTCAGCTTCTAAGTCGGAGACAAGCAAATGAGTACCCTACATACCGTCAACAAATCACCTTTTGAAAAGTCTTCGATGGACAGCTGCCTGGCCTATGCCAAAGAGGGCAGTTCCGTCCTGCTGTACGAAGACGGCATCTATGGTGCGATCAAGGGCACTGCCGTAGCGGATAAAATTGCCGCGACCTCCGGCGTCAAAATCTATGTGCTGGGCCCTGACCTTAAAGCTCGTGGTGTCGGCGAGGATAAGGTCGCTGATGGCATCGAAATCGTGGACTACGCCAAGTTTGTCAGTCTCGCTGTCGAGAATGACAAAGTGCTGGCCTGGGTCTGAGTGTCTTAACTGAACAACTTTCAACTCTATTGGGAGAGAAATTATGGCTATCGAAGCTAATGGTAAAACCTTCGAAACCGATGAGGAAGGCTACCTGGTAAACCTGGCTGACTGGGAACCGGCTGTGGCCGAGGCTATGGCGAAGGAAGACGATCTGCCGCTGACCGACGAGCACTGGGAAATCATCAACTTCCTGCGCGAGTACTACGAGGAGTATCAGATTGCTCCCGCCGTGCGCGTTCTGACCAAGGCTGTCGGCAAGAAGCTGGGTAAGGACAAGGGTAACTCCAAGTACCTCTATGCCCTGTTCCCCTATGGCCCCGGCAAGCAGGCCTGCCGTTTCGCCGGTCTGCCGAAGCCGACTGGCTGTATCTAAGCCATCGTGCGCCGCCAGCGGATGGGACGGAGCCGCGTCCCGTCCGCTGCGCACCCGATCACTAGTTTGAGGAACGCAGGAACATGTCATCTGCCTACGCGTTGCTGTTTATCGTGGCGACCCTAGTTCTGGTTCTTGGCCTGGCAAGAAAGATTGCTCAGTATGCCAAGACGCCTGCTCCACTAAAGATTCCGACCACTCCGGCGCCTGTCACGCAGACCGGGGTTGTCATGCGGCTTTTTCGTGAAGTGGTTTTCTTCGAGAGCCTCTTCAAGAGCACCAAGTGGACCTGGGTCTTCTCCTGGATGTTCCATATGGGTCTCTTTCTGGTATTGCTGCGTCATCTGCGCTACTTCATCGACCCTGTATGGCTGCCGATTGAGCTGATCCAGCCCTTTGGCAAGTATGCGGCCTTTGCCATGATTGCCGGCCTGGCGGGTCTTCTGGTTCGTCGGATTTTCGTCGACCGGGTGCGTTATATCTCCGCGCCGTCCGATTATCTGTGGCTGCTCCTGCTCATCTTTATCGGCATGAGCGGCGCCCTGATGACATTCGTTATCCATACGGACGTTGTCGCGGTGAAACACTTCTTTACCGGTATCTGGACCCTGAGTGGCGGGCAACTGCCCATGGATCCGGTGCTGCTCGTCCACCTGACACTGGTCGCCGTGCTGATGATCCTGTTGCCTTTCAGCAAACTGTTGCACATCCCTGGTGTGTTTTTCAGCCCGACCCGTAATCAGGTTGATAACCCAAGAGAAAAGCGTCACCTGGTCGAGTGGGCGCGGAAACTCGAAGAATCCTAATGCAAACGCTTGGCCGATGAGGGTTAGAAATGGCTGGAGCTGAATTCGAAACACCGGAGCTGACCGAGTACATCGAGGTCCCCAAACTGGTCGAAGGCACCA